>CAZANH010000244.1:0-14167 GCA_964486515.1 uncultured Eubacteriales bacterium | reverse complement strand
AACAAGTGACATTGTATGCGTAGAATAAAAAAGTAAAATATTCTTCAAGCTAAGAGGGGGCTGTGAATGGTAACAACATTTTTGTAAAAATTAAGTCATTTTTCTTCGAATATTAGTGTATTATTATATATAATGTGATATTATATTTAATATAATTATTTTGTATGAAAATCAGGGGTGGTTAAATGAATTTTTTACTGGATTTATTGGGGAAAGTTAATCAGGCTGGTTCAATCATCATATTATTAATTCTTGGCCTTTTTGCTGCAGCAATAATTATTAACCTTTCGATTCTTTTAAGGTACGTAAGATTACAAAAAGATATCGGAGACAGACGGCAAAGGAAAACGGGAATTTTTCGAACTTCTCTTTTAAACCGTATTGTTGAAGACTATAAAAATACGGCCATGGGAAATTACAGCGAGGTAAATACTCAGGCAATAATAGAGAATGCTTTTAATATGAGGTTAAGGTTGCTTATTATCGGTGAACGTTTTTTGAAAAGCTCTGTTTCTTTGTTGATTATTCTTGGTCTTATGGGTACATTTTTAGGACTTACACTTGCCGTAGGCGAACTTGTACAAATACTAAATCAGACAAACATAGATGACTTCATTAATAATTCCGGTTATTTTATAAACGGTCTCATATCGGCAGTTGGAGGAATGGCTGTAGCATTTATCACAAGCCTTTTTGGTATTGCGTGTTCTATTATACTCACACTCTTTTTCATAATATTCAATGTTGAAGAATCAAGAGAAAACTTGATGGTACATATAGAGGAATACCTTGATAATTCCGTAGCACTTGTGGTATCCAAGGACAAGGAAACCGAGTACACTATGATGAACAGGATACTTAAAAATACATTTGAGGAATTTGGTATTAAAATAGAAAACACCTTGAAGACAACTGTTGAATCGTTTGGTGATAAGCTTAAAAGTGTTGTGGTAGATGTCGATCTTTCATCAAAAATTCTGGATAGTACTGTAGAAAAATTTGACACTTCACTTCGTACTTTTGCAGATAATATACGGGATTTCAGTGAATTCAACGTAAATCTGCGCAACAATATAGAACGAATGGATGTAAACTTTATAAAAGTAACCGAAGCTCTTATGAATACCTCTAAAATTGTAACAGATAATTACGATGCTGTAAGCAGTTTTTCTTCAGATATCAAACAGGCAACTGATGAAATGGCTGAATATAACAGGCAGATAGTAGGGGAAGTAAAAAATCTAGTAGAAGAGGTAAAGGAAACAGTCTCTTCCGTAAAAGAACTTGGGAACACACTCAACGAAGAAATGTCTTCACGTACACAGGATATCAGGCAATACCAGGAAAAGTTCACACAACTGATAACTGTTCTTGGTGAACAGATTGGTACACTGTGTGACAAAACTGCCAATGCTTTTTCACAAACTCTTGAAAAACACGGAGGCATCGCAACAAGAACAATTTCAACGGAAGTCACTGAAAATGTAAGAAATGTAGTAAGGGAGGTATTAATAGCGCTCGACTCCTTCAAGGATAATGAAAGACAGCTTGCTAAAACCATTGCAGTGCTCCCTGATCAGACAATAACCTATAACGAAGCTGCAACCTCCAAAATGGAGCAGCACCTTAACGAAATCAAGGATATGTTGGGTAAAAACAAAGAATAATAAAAGTCAGGGGTGAATAAAAATGAAAATGAGACAGCGTAATTTCAAAAAACCGGAAATGAGCCAGAACTTTTGGCCTTCTTTTGCAGATGTCATGTCCACCATAGCATTGGTACTTTTTTTTCTAATGCTTCTTGCATATATTCAAAATATAATTACAGGTAAAAATCTTGACTTTTCCAGAAAAGAGCTTGCCGAAACCCAAAAAAAGCTCGAGTCGTCAAGACTCGAAATAAGCCAAGCCGAAAAGGAACTAAGGCTTCGTCAGAATGAACTGGAAAAAGTAAGCGCAGAAGTTGAACAGGGCAGAATAGATCTTAAACTGTCCGCACTTGAAATAGAAAAACAGGAAAAAATCATTGCAATGAGCAATCAGGAGCTTGAAAAACTACGTGCAAAACTGCAAAATATTGCTGTCCTTAGAGTTGATGTTTTAAGAAACGTAAAAGAATCAATTGAGAACGAAATAGGAACAACAAATGAAAAGGGTGAACCTCTTGTTTCAATAGGCGAAAACGCGAATATTGTCATAAATGAAAATGTAATGTTTGATTTTGGTTCCTCGGTAATCAAGCATGATGCAAAAAAACTCCTTATTCAACTTGCACTTGCATTTGAAAATATTCTTGACAAGGAGGATGTGCGCACAAATATAGATACCATAAGTATTGACGGCCATGCAGATAAAATCGGCAGCAGCAGCAGCAATCTTATACTTTCAACTGAAAGAGCAATGAATGTGTTGGACTACATAATGCGTTCAAATCCTTTACTGGAAGAGAAGTATGGCAGTTATTTCGCAGCTGCGGGATATTCGGAATTCAGGCCTATTGACCCCGGAGAATCAGAAGAGGCAAGAAGGAAAAACAGAAGAATTGAAATATCAATAAACATCAAGGATTCAAATATTCAGGATATAATAAACAAATATCTGGAAGATACCAGCTATATGTTTGATAATTAAAACGGAGGGATATAATTGCCTTATGATATAACTGAAATAGAACTCGGAATGCTTAAATATGATAATTTTATAAAAAACTACCCAGATAAAGCACATGGATATTACTGCATGGGAAAACTCCACTTCAAACTTTCACAATACAAAGCCGCTGAACGCTTTTTTAACAAGGCACTTTCCATTAACAAAAATCTTATTATTGCAAAAATATGGCTTATTTTATGTTATATATACCGAAAAAAACTTCTTAAGGCATCAAATTATTATGAAACTATCAGACATAATCTATCATTAAAGCATATTTACAAAATAAGAGTGGCCAATATGCTATCATTGCTTTACAGTGAAAATATAATAAACTCCATGTTACATGGTTTGTTTTCTTCTTTTTATTTGAGATATTCTGCATTAAGTCTGGAAAACATTTTAAAAAAAGACCCTGATGATTATTTTGCAAATATACTTATGTCCATATATTTTTTAATCAGGCTTGACAGATCTGCCAGAGCAATTTATGTTCATAGAAATACTATACTAATGGACGGGCTCAGTGATAATTTCAGATGGATTCTTGCAAGAGTGCTTTTCAGGGATGATCCGTCTGTTTATAAGAATTTATCAATAGCGGGAAAGTTCAGCAGCATTCCTTCCAAAGAATGTCCTTCACTTTTTGTAAATACTATTTTTGAGGCAGCCCTGAAGCAGAACATAAAAGAAAAAATTCAAAGGATGGCTGTCAATGTGGATCTAAATACAAAAACACTTACTCACATTAATTTATGGCGATATCTCATGTGGTGCAGGGAAAAGGGTATATATGACATAACTGTACTCAACACTTGCAGAAAACTTTTAAGGATTGGATGGGTTGACAGGTTTGTATATGACACCATGAACAGGCTCAAGG
Source organism: uncultured Eubacteriales bacterium (assembly GCA_964486515.1). GTDB lineage: Bacteria > Bacillota > Clostridia > Acetivibrionales > CAZANH01 > CAZANH01. The sequence goes on along the minus strand of CAZANH010000244.1, from coordinate 10,632 downwards.
AACTTGGTATAGCAAAAGAAACAAAAAAGGAAGACTCACTTTTTGAATTATACGGTTATACCGCCGTTTCTAATTTTAAAAAACAAAGTAAAGTGGCAGAAGGGAGAAATACTGTTGAGGGTAATTAAGGAAAAATCATCCGCACTTATCATAGATATTCAGGAACGCTTATGGCAGCATATATATGAGAAGAATGCACTTGCTGAAAACACCGTAAAACTTATAAAAGGGCTTAATATCCTTCAAGTTCCAATTACAGTTACACAACAGTATACCAAAGGCCTAGGCCCTACAGTGGAAATAATAAGCAGATGCTTGAATGATTTTAACCCTGTCGAAAAAATATCTTTTAGTTGCTGTGATGAACCCAGTTTTTCAAAAATACTTTCTTCATATAAAAACTATGATAAAAAATTTATTATAATAGCAGGCATAGAAACACATGTATGTGTTCAGCAAACCGTAACCGATTTGCTTTCAACAGGATTCATACCGGTAGTTGTTGAAGACTGTGTTTCATCGAGAAAGGGAAATGACAGAAATATTGCAATCGAACGTATGAAATATGAGGGAGCGGTTATTGCAACATGTGAATCAATACTGTTTGAACTCTGCAGGTATGCAGGTAATGATATGTTCAAGCAAATATCAAAGATTATAAAATAATTTACTTTATACTTTAAGAAGTCATTATTAAAAATTCACCGCTTGATGCCGGTTTTCCTAAACCGTGCAACAAGATTTTTTATTATCACCAGATTTTCAAGATGGTCTATATTATACGTTACTTCTTTCTCCCTTGGTATACACACAATTCCAAGGTCATTGAAACCATCCGGATATGCCCTGTAACTCAGGGTCTTTTCTTTCCCATTGTTATCAAGTAGATGTACCCATACAAATGAGGGATAATCTTTCAAGGCTTCGGCAAGGCCTTGCTCTGTCTGTATGTCCTTATTATTTATCCCTAAAATTACATCACCCCTGTTAATGCCCATCTTGAATGCATGGCTTTCCGGCAGTATATCAAATACCATAAGCCCTCTTTTGGCCGGTATAAATAACGGTGTTCTTTTTCTTTCAACATAATATTCATAAAACATTATCCCTTCATGTCCAATCAATAACAGCAAAACCGTTATAATTACAAAGGCAGGAATAAATAAAGAAAATACAGCAGTTGTGAGGATCAAAAAACTAAAAAGTATAAGTTCAAAAGAGGTTTTTGCAATCTTTTCCTCGGGCTGCCTTGAAAATGCAATGTCCGTATAACCACAAAAGCCTAGAATACAGTCAAGCGATAGAGCAGATAAACTGCCCGTAATATAGCCGGCTGTATTATCAAATATATCCTGTCCGGCCGTAAAGCTTAAAAATACTACAGGCAATATCCAGAATTTTCGTATAAGAAAAGCTCCCACAATCCCTTCTTCATGTTTTATAAATACGGGATATATGTCTTTGCTTGTATTAAAACGTACAAGTACCGCTTCCGCAAGGCTCAATACCGCTGCTATTACAAGAAGCCCTGGGTTTATAAATTCCTTTATGTTAAAAACCAATCCTATCAGAACAAGTATCCCCGCAGCATAATGCAGCCGCACAAGCCTTATATTTATCAACCCCAGAAATACCGTTATGACAAAAAGATACTTAATTGATTCAAAACCTATTGTTATATTCATAGCAATAAACCCAATACTGAATAAAAACCCCAGAATAAGCCCATAGAACACAATTTCCTCAACTAAATGTCTCCAGTCCCTTACATTTCTGCCATATATATGGTCCTGCAAAACCATATATCTGTCATACCTTGTTTTAATCAACCATATAAGCACAACATAAACAAGTAAAAACCTGTAATCAAACAGTAACGTATTCAATATTTCCTTTGCTGCCTGAGCAGGTATTTCAATCCAATTCAAAAGTGCACCACCCCGTGTCAAATAACTACGATATTATTATACTACATTTCAACTCGTTTGTCTGAGGAAATTTCCAGCGAAACACAAAATTAACGATACTAATTGTGACTGTTCAAGTACCCTTTATATACCAATTGAAGAATATCTTTCTGAAAAAACGCTACAGGCATCAAGAGTCTGTATATTCAACCTTGCAAGATTGCTGCAACATTAGGAGCCATTATCCTCATTTAACTACATATTCCTTACTACCTTCTTTTTGCATTATAAGACCTTCATTTTGCATTTCTTTAATTACATTATATGCTCTTGTTTGCTTTACAGATAATAACTCTTGAATCTGCTCTTTGGAAATAGATCCATTTGTTTTAATATACTTTAAAATCATTTCATGCTGGGTCTTTAATTTTTTTGTTTTATTCTGTGTATCTTTAATATAGTTCATGTTAGGAATCTCAATAACAAATGCACCGTCAGATACTGTTATAACTGGCTTTCTAGATTGTTCTTTATAAAAATTCATTATTTTTTTAATGCCTGTTCCATATGCTTCAATATGCTTCAATCTATAAAATACATTTGCGAGTTTTTCGTTCCTAGGTTGAGAAACACCTAATAAAATATCATTTTGACTTATTCCCGGAACTAATCCTCCTAATGAAATAAATTCCATTCTGTCGTCATAAATATTTACAATAATGCTGCCACTAAAGGCATAATCTCTGTGAATGATGGCATTTAATAATGCCTCACGAAGTGCATCCTCAGGATAATCATAGCTTTCAATCCTGTCAAGACCTTTAAAGGTTGCTTTCAAATTATTAGACAAGCTAATAAAATCATAAGCATTATGCAATTGTTTCAATACTGAACCGGCAAACTCTTTTCTGGATTTAAACTCGCCTTTTTCTGTACCGTTAAAACAAGCAATCTTAATAGTATGAGCACATTGGTCTGATAACAACAATCCTAAATTTGTATATAAACCATCAGTACCTTTAATAAACAATGTTTTCTCCTGACTTTCACCAAATTCAATATTACGCTTATTGAACTCCTCTTTTGCCTGATTAAAGGTAAGTTCTTGAATTATTGAACGTGCAGTTTCATATTTGTCACCATCGGTTAATTTTATCATCTGCCTTATCGTTTCAAAGCTTGCAGGAGCAGAAGATGAACCTTGCCTGACGTATACACCGGATGGTTTTAAACCTTTTTCAGCTAAGTAATATGGTTTATTTGTTCCTTCCTGTACAATTATTTTTATTACTTTATTTACTATTTCATAATTAACAAACATTGTAATATCAGGTAATATAGAATCTCTTATGATATTAGTTATTTTACTAAGCACTTTATCTATATTCTCTGCTTCAAATATTTCACCATTGTCATCAATTCCTACATAAATTATTCCACCAGAAGTATTGGCAAATGCAACAACTTCTTTTTTTATATCAGCTGTATATTCTCTTTTAAATTCTATTCTTGCATTTTCATTTTTCACTTTTTCACCTTCTTTTCACTTTTTCACTATTTTATCACCTTATTTCACTTTTTACAAGTGAAATTTTATACTTGTAATATTTTTCTCAGGTATTGCCCCGTATAGGATTCCCTGATATTTGTCACATCCTCCGGTGTACCTTGTGCTACCACATATCCTCCCCTGTTTCCACCTTCGGGGCCCAGGTCTATTATATAGTCAGCAGTCTTTATCACATCAAGGTTATGTTCAATGACAACAACAGTATTCCCAGCATTAACAAGCCTCTGCAGTATATTGACCAGCCTGTGGACATCTGCGGCATGAAGCCCGGTCGTGGGTTCATCCAGTATATACAGAGTACTTCCCGTACTCCTTTTTGAAAGCTCCGTCGAGAGCTTGATCCTTTGTGCCTCCCCACCTGAAAGCGTAGTAGAGGGCTGTCCCATTTTTATATATCCCAAACCGACATCAAAAAGTGTCTCAAGCTTTTTTCGTATTTTCGGAATATTCTCAAAAAAAGAAAGTGCATCTTCAACTGTCATGTCCAGTACATCAGCAATATTTTTGCCCTTATATCTTACTTCAAGCGTTTCCCTGTTATACCTCTTACCCTTGCATACCTCACATGGCACATAGACATCCGGCAGGAAATGCATCTCAATCTTTATTATCCCGTCACCCCTGCATGCCTCGCATCTTCCACCTCTTACATTAAAGCTGAAACGGCCCGGCTTGTATCCTTTCATCCTTGCCTCTGTTGTTTCGGCATATAACTGCCTTATATGGTCAAATACTCCAGTATACGTAGCAGGATTCGACCTTGGTGTTCTTCCTATAGGTGACTGGTTTATATCTATAACCTTGTCAAGCTGTTGAACTCCCTGGATACTGTCATGCTCCCCTGCTTTTACATGTGAACGATTCAGTTCTGCAGCAAGTTTCTTATATAATACCTCATTTATAAGCGAGCTTTTTCCTGACCCTGATACTCCTGTAATACAGGTAAATACTCCAAGTGGAATACTTACGGATATATCCTTAAGATTATTTTCTCTTGCCCCCACTACCTCCAGCCATCGTCCATTACATGTCCTTCTTTTATGAGGTATATCAATCTTTCTCTTACCACTCAAGTATTGTCCTGTAAGAGAAGCTTCGCACTTCTTGATTTCTTCTATGTTTCCTGCAGTTACAATCTCACCGCCATGCATACCTGCACCTGGCCCCATATCAATTATATGGTCGGCTGAATACATTGTTTCCTCATCATGTTCAATTACTATCAATGTATTACCCAGGTCCCTCATCCTTTTAAGCGTCCTTAGAAGCCTGCCGTTGTCCCTCTGATGAAGGCCAATGCTTGGTTCATCAAGAATATATAATACTCCCATAAGCCCTGAGCCAATTTGCGTGGCAAGCCTTATCCTTTGTGCTTCCCCTCCCGATAACGAACCGGCAGAACGAGACAGAGTCAAATAATCAAGCCCTACATCCACAAGAAAGTTCAACCTCTCATTAATCTCCTTTAAAATCCTATGCCCAATCAGCTGCTGTCGCTCAGTCAAAACAATATTCTCAAAAAATTCTTTCAGCTCGGATACAGGCATACATGTAATCTCGTAAATATTCCTGTCCCCTATCGTTACTGCAAGGCTTTCCTTCTTGAGCCTCTTCCCCATACATTCGGGACACACATCGTTACTCATAAAGCCTTCATAATATCGTTTCATTGAAGTTGATCTGGTTTCCTTGTAACGCCTTTCCATATTGGGTATTATTCCTTCAAAGGCAGTCATAAATGTACCGCTTCCATGTTTTCTTTTATAATTTATCTTTATTTTATCACCTTTCGTACCGTATAGAATAATATCCACTATATGCGGCGGCAATTTGTAAACCGGTGTATTGAGGCTGAATCCGTATTGCTTTGAAAGTGCATTCATATACATGCTTGAATAGGTATCCTCGTTCGACATATTCCAACCTCCCACATTAATAGCACCATCCGCAATTGATATTGACCTGTCAGGTATTACAATGTCGGGGTCCATTTTCATCAGAGTACCGAGACCATGGCATTCGGGACATGCACCATACGGGTTGTTGAATGAAAACATCCTTGGCGTGAGTTCTTCAATGCTTATCCCGCAATCACTGCATGCAAAATTCTGGTTGAAAAGGAGTTCCTCATCCCCTTTATCAATAACCAGTATTCCACTACTTAATTTTAAAACCGTTTCTATTGAATCTGTGAGCCTCTTCTGTATACCTTCCCTTATTATAAGCCTGTCTACAATAATTTCTATCGTGTGCTTTTTGTTTTTTTCAAGTTTTATCTCATCATTTATTTCAACAGCCCTTCCATCAATCCTGAGCCTTGTATAACCTCCTTTTCTCACATCCTCAATAAGTTTTTGATACTCCCCTTTTCGCCCTCTCGCAACAGGTGCAAGGAGTTGTGTTTTCGTACCCTCAGGAAGGTTCATCACTGCGTCCGCCATCTGGTCTACTGTCTGCTGGGAAATCACCTTCCCACATAACGGGCAATGCGGTATTCCTATCCTTGCAAATAACAGCCTCAGATAATCGTATATTTCCGTTACAGTTCCGACAGTAGACCTCGGATTTCTGCTTGTGGTTTTCTGGTCTATCGATATAGCGGGTGAAAGCCCTTCTATATAATCAACATCAGGTTTATCCATCTGTCCAAGGAACTGCCTCGCATAAGCCGAAAGAGACTCAACATAGCGCCTCTGCCCCTCTGCATATATCGTGTCAAACGCAAGCGATGACTTGCCCGAGCCACTTAAACCGGTGATAACGACAAGCTTGTCCCTTGGGATTTCTACATCAATATTCTTGAGATTATGTTCTCTTGCTCCTTTTACATATATATTGCTTCGCATTGATATACCCCTTATATGAATAAAATCAGTACTGCATTACTATACAAAAGTATATTATATTGGTTTTAATACAGAAATACAAACAGAAAATTCTTCAAATGTAACTGGAATTACTTGAATCACTGATATTTATGAATTATAATATAAATACTGAAACATACGGATAATATATATTATGTTGTAATGTTTTAAGCAAGATTAAATATAGTTTTCAGAAGGGTGATTAGATATGGACCTCAATGTAATTCCGGTGGGAACCAAACATGAACTCAAAGCATTTTTGCATCTTCCATGGAAAATATACAGGGGAAATAGATATTGGGTTCCTCCGCTTATTAAAGATGTAGCAGACTCTATCAATTCTGAGAAAACACATGCATTAAGAAAAGGGGAACATGAATCCTTTATAGCATTTAACAACGGAATACCTGTCGGAAGGATCTTTGCAGGGATTGATAATTTATTGAATAATAGAAAAAACGTAAAATTGGGCCATTTTTCATTGTTTGAATGTATCAATGATTATAATACCGCTAAAATACTGTTGGATACTGCTGTTAACTGGATGAAGGAAAGAGATATTGATACAATTCGAGGCCCGGTATCAACAACAGGTACTGACGGTGATGAATATAAGGGACTTTTAATTGACTGTTTTGAAAAACCCCCTGTATTTATGAATACATACAATCCCCCATATTACAAAAATTTTTTGGAAGAATACGGTTTTGTAAAGGATTATGACCTCTTTGCATATCATCTTGATACGAGAAAATTATTCAATAAGAAGAATATATCAAAAGTAATTGCATATGCCAGTAAAAAATACGGTTTCAGGGTTGATAACCTTAACATGAAAAATATACAGAACGAGATACGGGATATACATTATATACTTAGCCTTGCCGTACCGGATGAATGGCCTGATATGGTGGCACCTTCACTTGATGATGTAAAAGCAATGACCGATAGAATGATATCTGTCATAGATCCTGAAATCATACAAATTGCCCGTTCCGGTGATGAACCTGTCGGATTTGGCATTGCACTTCCTGACTACAATCAGGTTTTGAAGCATCTGAACGGAAAACTAACTCCTCTTTCAATGCTTAAATACCTCTATTATAAAAAAAGGATTAATTATGTAAGGTTTTTTGTCATGTTTGTCATACCCGCATACAGAAAAAAAGGTGTTTCCTATGCAATATACTATCGGACTTTTTTAAACGGTAAGAACAAGGGTTACTTTTACGGCGAGGGTTCAACAATTGGTGAAACAAATAACCGGATGAGAAATGATATTGAAAATTTCGGTGGTGAAAAATACAAGACTTACAGGGTATATAAAAAGGAGGTATGACCACCTGCGCCACACCCCTTTTATTTTATGTAAATTGTAAATAACAAATTTCCTACTCTCCGGCAGCTTGTTCCTTCAATATTTCTTCATCCATAACCGTTTGTCTTATAAAACCACCTTTTTTAACCTTATAGTTTATTCCTCTCCAACTAATATCTGATTTTGTGAAGGAATACAAAAGATAAAATGTTCCAAACACATCAAAAAATAACGGCATTATAAAATCTACCGGAAGTATCCTGTTCATTGTAACAGTTTTTTGCAATAGCCCGTCTATCGTTCTTAAACCCATAAATACAAATACCAGATGAAGGAGCTGGATATTCCCGAAAGTAAATGCCAATATAAATAATATCCAGTACCAGAAAAGCATTATTATAAAAACAGGCAGTTCAAATAAAATATCATCCCTTATTCCTATGGCAATTCTTTTTGCGTAATTAAACGACTTTTCCCTGGGTATTTTATTGACATGGCATTCAAGAACCGGTCCTAGAACAAGCTTATAGCCATTCTTTCTCAATTTGGTCCCAATGTGGAAATCTTCAAGAAGACTGCTACCATAAGCTTCCAACCCTCCAACCTCTTCAAGGACTTCCTTTCTCATTGCAAAAGCAGCACCGGTAGCTCCCAGATTCATTCCGAGCTTTGTCAGGAAAGCCCATATAAAATCAGTTTCACTGTTTTGAACAAATGTAAAATACCTTGTCCAGAAATCCTTTCCTCCTATATTTATCTGTCCGCATGTAGTCATGCCCACTTTTTTTTCTTTCAGCGGCCTTACCATTTTAATAATAAAATCAGGTCTAATCCTTATATCACTGTCACCAAACATCAGGAAATCGTATATTGCTGTTTTAACCCCAAATATCATATTTGAACTTTTTCCATTCAAACCTTTTATAACAGGATTTACTATTATTTTCATATCCATTTCAGGGTATTTTTCAATAAATTTCTTGACTACTGAAATTGCAGGATCATCAGGTTCCTGAAAACTGAATAGGTGTTCAACCTTGCCTTTGAAGTCTTGGTCCATCCATGATTGAAGATTCTTCTCAAACTCAAAATCAAGGTCTTTTATTGGATGAATCACACTTACACTTATGTCTTCATCTTCTTTTCCAGATTCAATCAGCCTGTTTGTCCAGTTAAGGTGCAGCCTCATAAATACAAGCTGTGCAGTCCAGAATAAACAAAAGACAATTCCAAGTATAACGGCAAAATATAACATAGGTTCTATCTCCCCCTATTAAAAATTAATCTTGCTTTATTATACACCGATTATAAAGATTATACAACCTCAGTGACAGGTTCTGTTAACATACTTTTCACTCACACTCCAATTCAAAACACTAATACAATGTTACTATTAACACCCCCCCTTAGCTCGAAGAATAATTTCATGAAATGAACGCTACGGGCATCAAATAGCTGTATATTCAGCCTTACATGTCAAATCAAACTCGTTGAATGCTTAAAAATATAACGGGAATGCATTCAACTCAAACAATGATTTGACCTTAATATTGCTTCACAAACAACCTCTAAGAACCTTACGCTATGTATTACACGAAAATATTTCTTCAAGTAGATGAAAAGGGCTGTGAATGGTAACAATACAATCAATTTATTATTTTTATTATTTAAAATGTTGTTCAAATTTCTTATTTTATGTTATATAATAGTCAAAGGATTAATAACAAAAGAAATAATAAATTTCAAGGAGATTTTTATGCCTAAGAGAACTGATATCAAGAAAATACTTATTATAGGCTCAGGGCCTATAATAATTGGGCAGGCCTGCGAGTTCGACTATTCCGGGACACAAGCCTGCAAAGCACTTCATAAGCTGGGTTATGAAATAGTACTCGTCAATTCCAATCCCGCTACAATAATGACAGATCCAAGCATGGCCGATATAACATATATCGAACCACTCAATGTAAAACGTCTTACTGAAATAATAGCCAAAGAAAAACCGGATGCTCTTCTTCCAAATTTAGGAGGTCAGTCCGGCCTTAATTTGTGTTCTCAGTTATACAAAAATGGAGTTCTGGATAAACACAATGTAGAAGTAATCGGTGTACAGGTAGATGCCATTGAAAGGGGAGAGGACAGAATTGCTTTTAAGGAGACTATGAACCAGCTTGGAATCGAAATACCTGAAAGCAAGCCCGCATACAGCATTGAAGAAGCTGAAGCCATTGCTTCGGAACTCGGATATCCTGTCGTTATCCGTCCTGCATATACAATGGGAGGAACCGGTGGAGGACTTGTCTATAATGTTGAAGAATTAAGGACAGTTGCCAACAGGGGTATAGCTGCAAGTATTGTAGGCCAGATACTTGTGGAAGAATCCGTATTGGGATGGGAGGAACTTGAACTAGAGGTAGTCCGCGATTCCAGGAACCAGAAAATCACGGTTTGTTTCATAGAAAATGTTGATGCAATGGGCGTACATACCGGGGATTCATATTGTGTTGCTCCAATGCTTACAATAAACTCCGAATTACAACAAAAGCTTCAAAAATACTCATACGATATTGCTGAAGCCATACAGGTCATAGGTGGTACAAATGTACAGTTCGCGCATGACCCTGAAACGGGACGGATTGTTGTAATAGAAATCAATCCACGTACATCCCGTTCTTCAGCACTCGCATCAAAAGCAACCGGCTTCCCTATCGCAATGATCTCATCAATGCTTGCCGTAGGAATTACTCTCGACGAAATACCATACTGGAGGGATGGCACACTTGACAAATATACCCCATCCGGAGACTATACGGTCGTAAAATTCGCAAGATGGGCGTTTGAAAAATTCAAGGACGCTCATGACAGGCTTGGCACACAAATGCGAGCTGTCGGAGAAGCCATGAGTATCGGAAAAAATTATAAGGAGGCATTACAAAAAGCAATCCGCTCTCTCGAAATTGGGAGATACGG
>CAZANH010000243.1:0-1596 GCA_964486515.1 uncultured Eubacteriales bacterium | reverse complement strand
CCGACCTGATCATACCTGTTATAAAGAGCTTATTCATTTACTGCGTTTCTCTCCTCTTTTTTATTATTTAAATTATCATTCAAGAGATTCTCAAAGCTTCCATCCTTGAAGTTCTTGCAAATATACAGGAAACTATTTATGTATTCCGTAAACGAAGCAAGCTTGCCAAGTACAATTTTTTCCATGCTTTCGGCTTTTTTCTCTTTATCCTGGCCATGGTAAGCGTATGCTCCTTCAATTCCTTTAAATATACTGTTCATTTCCATTTTAAACATATATTTATAAGTATCAAACTGTTCATATTCCCTATCAAAATTCATCATTTGCTCAAGTTCTGTTATAAGCCTGTTAAGCCCATAACCTTTAATCCTTTGCTTTCTCAGCTTTTGAATTTTTTTTGCAAAACGGCTGTTGACATCCGATATCAACAGTGCTTCACTGTACATTTTATCTGCAAGCATCATTGCTTCTTTTTTACCTCTTTCTAGGTATTTATCAATAACAAAATTATTATCCAGGATATCATTAAGTTCGATTATTCCCTGCTGTACTTCAAGTTCATTGTCAATTGCATCCTTAAGGCTCATATCTATGAAGTGTTCTTTTTTAAGCCCGCCTTCCGTTGCATCTATGAAACTGATATCTTTATATTTCTGTGCCCACTTTTCAAGCAGCTGCTTTACAGAAAGCTGGCCTTTTGGTATAAAAACCTTGTTTCCAAACCGATCCTTACCTTCAACAAAATTCTTTAAATTTATTACTTCCAATGTTTCTCTGTCATCACCCGCACCACTTGCATACTTCCTATTTCCAATCGTAGACATATCCATACCGATAAAAATTAACCTTTTGCTTTCCATTTCAATGGCAAGGCTTGCTGCTGCTGTTATTATAGATACGCTTGTATCAACATGGTATTTGTACCTTCCTATAAGCTTTTTTATATAACCATCCATAAAAGAACCTTTCATAAGAAGGTGTATTTTCGGGCCATTGTATTGAGTGAGCACTTTATAATACAACTGCGTGCAATATATGAGAGGGCAAGAATTCGTATTTATTCCATCGAATACCTTCATCTCATTTTTATGTCCGTCAAGTGCAATCCTGAAATGCGGTACTATACCGTTTGAGTCAAGTATCTTTATTGCCGTACCAACGGCTATTATTATTGCCTTGTCCTTTGCTTCCCTGAGCATATGCATATTCTTTTCAAGTGACGGGCCAGCTCCCACGATAATATAATCCTTACCCTTCAGGTATTTTTCAAAATCTTCTATTGTAGAACTCAAATATCTCAAATTTGAGAACCTGTTTAGAAGCCAGAGCTTGTTAATCCTTGAAAGGTTGAGATTTCCCGATGCCACCCTGATTACTCTCAAAATGTTTTCCTTCATATCATTGTAATAATCTCTGAATATGTACCTGTAATTTATATTCGCAATAAATGCAGTTTTTGAATTAATTGAAACATATTTTCCGACATGTGAACCTGCCACATTTGAAGGCTTGTTTACAATAAAAGCAACCTTTGTCCTGCTTGCATAATCAGCCAGGCTATGATTTTTTAAGAATCTTTTAAAAACATTCAGCATT
>CAZANH010000242.1:0-6084 GCA_964486515.1 uncultured Eubacteriales bacterium | reverse complement strand
TGAATATACATCACTCTCATTTTTAATAATCAATTTTTTCTTATTGATCTTTTCCCTGATTTTATTATCCATATCCTCTACAAGCATGTCAAGCATTTCACGCCTTTTCGCATTCTTTTTTATTTTATGACCGGTATGCCAAGTGAATTGTCCAATCAAGCCCTTTAATGGCTGTACCGTTATATGTTAAATTTACTGGCAAAAGAGTCACTATTTAAATTTTTTCAGTTTATCATTTCCATCAGTTGTTTTTTATACTTGATATATATTTTTCATATGTTTTTTTAACAGTATCGTTAAGGTTGAATTTACTCTTTACGTACTGCTTTGCAATATTCGCGCATTTATTTTTTAAAACACTGTTATTAACATACTTTCCGATTACCTCAGCAAAAGCCTTTTTATCACCATATTGTACCAGTTTGCCGCATTCACACATCTCTCCCATTATTTCATTTGAACCTCCAACATCGGTAGCAATGACCGGAAGGCCACAAGCCATCGCTTCAAGTATTGCTATACTTAAACCCTCACTTTCGGAATGTGAAATAAAAATATCACTGTCATGATATATATCACGAACATCTTTCCGAAAACCTGTAAATATAGTTATATCATTTATTTTAAACATTCCGGCAAAATTTTTGCACTTATCCAACATTTCGCCGTCTCCAACAAGAAGAAAATATATTTTACAGGTTAATTTATTCTTATTGTGAGAAATTAGTTTTTTAAAACACTTTATTGTCTCAAGAAGAAATATATGCCCTTTTTCTTCCGTGAACCTCGCTACCGAAGTTATTACCACGTCATCATCCGATATTCCAAATTCCTTTCTGATATTTCCGGTTCTTTTACCATTCCAGATATCCGTATCTACACCATTATATATTACATCAATTTTCTGTTCATTCATACCCGCGGCAATCAGATGTTTTTTTAAAGCTTCACACACTGTTATAATCCTGTCTTCAAAAAGTGAAAATATTGAATTTAATATATTAATTAAAGTATTTTGAGGACTGAAAATATGAACAGTATTAATAAGTGCGCACTTGTTCCCAAGTATTTTTGATAGCACAGCAATATATCTTTCTCTTAAAAAATGAGTATGTATAATATGTATCGAGTACTTACCGCATATTTTTTTAAGATTCCAGGCTGCTTTGATATCAAATGGATTTCGCATATCTATTTTTATTGTTTCAATTCCAAGTTCTTCAACAGTTTTAATCAACGAACCTTCTTTGGACCATGCCAGATAAAAATTGCATTTATTCTTGTGAAGTCTCTGCGCAAGTGATAAAACATATTTTTCTGTCCCACCGTTGCCAGGATAGTTTATAAGGTGCAGTACGTTAATCATTTTTTCCCTCCATAAAACAACCTTTTACCATCTCTTATTATACACTTTTTTATTCGTATCGCAACAAAACCAAATAATAGTTGTTTTCATTCACTGGCAAATAATATGGTTTTAGGATACTTTATGGATAAATATTCAATATATGATTGCACTGCAAAAAATCGCATTTTAGTTTTTAGGCGACTTTAACCTGCAAGTTATTGAACTTGAACTTGCAGGGAGCATTTCAAATCAGGCACTTGAAATTGAAATGCTTTTGCGCAATCCGGGATTTTGCAAAATTGCAGCATATTACAGTCCTTAGTAATGCTGCAAATCATGCAACACTTGGTCGTAAAAGTTGCATGAAAAAGCCGTACTTGAACCTAAATCGGCTTTTTGTAGCAAAATCATATATTATTTATAGTTCTATTCAGCAGCTTCAGCAATTGCTTTGGTTTCATGTACTGTACCTTTTGGATGCTCAGGCGGCGCATAGATTGAGTATAATTTAAGCGGACCGCAACCCGTATTGATTAAATTGTGCCATTTACCCGCAGGTATGATGAACGCAAAATCATCGTATACTTTTTCTTGAAAATCCAGCTTGTCTTTTCTGTCACCCATTTTAACAAGTCCCTGACCTTCTTCAATACGTACGAACTGATCAAGGTTGCGATGGATTTCCAAACCTATGTCTTCTCCAGGCTTGATGGACATCAGCGTAAGCTGCAAATGTTCCCCTGTCCATAAAGCAACACGAAATTTATTGTTTTGTCTGGTAGCCTTTTCGATATTAACAACAAACGGATTTGGTCCATAATCTTTTAATTCTATTGGATTACCGTATTCTGCTTCACCGTTAGAAGAAACATACTGGTCAAGCAGCTGTTTCAAAAAGTATGGGTCATATATCGGTATATTCCCGATATAAGGACACGGATACATTCCATAAACATTATTGTACATATAATCTTGATTATGCATCGGTGTATTCGAATAATAAGGATTAGTTTTATTTACGTTATACATATTGCTCATTCCCTTCATCATTTATATCAATATTATATGTTTTATGTCAAATAGATGTGCATAAATATATTCAAGTAGACTTGCTTTTCTACATGATATGACCTTCACAGATACACGTTGTTAGCTGATGGCACATGCCCAGCGAAGCCAGTGGACGACAGGACGTCATCCTCTATACGCAGTGTTTAAAAATAATCAAAAATGAATGCACCATTATTCATCCACAAGCATGAGTTCCATTGTATTTATATAAGAGGCTTTAACCTTCTCATAGTTCCTGTCATTTATATATACGGCTTCAGACTCAAAGTCAGGGATGGGGAGAACTTTAAAAGTCACAAAGCCATTTTCCATATATTTATCCATCCATGTTGGAATATGCGTGACTTTATTTATTTTGACCTCTCGCTGTACGGAATTCCGTACCCTTTCAAGTTCAACCAGAACAATCAAGCCGTCTTCGGTGTATACCTTGTTCTTCCTTTTACTTTTGTCTTCTCTCCTGAAGTTCGAAACAAAGTTTCCCATTGAATAGATTACATACCTGTCTCGGCCAGATATGGTGTCAATCCGAGATTCCTGTATGACATGGGGATGTGACCCGAAGATGATATCCGCTCCCCAGTCAAATATTCTTTCCGCCAGTTTTGTCTGGTATTCGACGGGTTCCCTCTCATACTCAACACCCCAGTGCATGCAAACTATAATTACATCCGAACCTTCCTGACGCGCCGTTTCTATATCGTTCATAATTTTTGCCTCATCGATGAGGTTCACCATGTATTTGCGTTCATCTTCATCAAGCTTTACGATATTTCCGTTACATCCGTATGTATATGCAAGAATACTTAAAGTAAATCCCTTGATTACAAACCTTATAAATCTTTTATCATCCATTTCCAAGTTTGTACCCGTATGAAGCATATTGTTTTTTTCTATCATTTTAATTGTTCTTTCAAGACCCTGTCTGCCACGGTCAAGACAGTGGTTATTTGCAGTAGTAAGTATGTCAACACCAGCAAAAGACAGGGCTTCAAGTATTGCATCGGGTGTGTTAAAAAGAGGATAACTCGAATAACCTGTTTTCTCCCCCGCAGTGACAGTTTCCAAATTCGCAATTGCAAGATCCGCACTGCTTATATATGGTTTTACATATTCAAATACATCTTTGAAGTTATATATATTGTTTACACTGTCATATGCACTTCGGAGATTTGAGTCATGACACATAATATCGCCCACAGCGGCTATTGTTATTGACTCCATTGTGTTATTGATTAGTGAGGATTGCAAAGTGCCGCCGGGGTTCACCTGATCAGGAAAGGTATTTTCAGTTTTTCCAGGTTCTGATTTATCTATTGTAATGTTTTCATCACTATCCCGGGCTTTTTGCGAATCCTCCATGACTACATTATATACGTTAGTGCCATAAAAAGGAATTAATCTTACCGCCGTAAAAACTATCACAATACCCAGTATACATGTCAGATTTATTGTAATTATTCTCAGAATCTTTTTATTCATAATGTTAATCCACCGTCCGTCCTCATATTGTATATCTTTTATGTCATATTTTCAAGCTGTTTGTGCGTAGTCGCGTAGAATAATTTCTGCCGCTCCATTTGAATCTTTAATCCGCTTTTTTAATAAATTGATGAGATTCATCTTCCCTTTCCCTGAAATAGGATGCCGTCTTTTGGACAAGTTGTTCTAAAAGCTTCTTGTCAGGTTTTCCATACATAGCAGGGTATGGGGCTCCACCGGGACCTAAGGGTTCAGGTGAGACGAATCTTCCCTCTTCATTATATCCGATAAGGTAAAGTGCCATTATTATCGTATCCAGGTCCATTGAGCCTTCACCCAGCGCACATCTGTTGCTGTCAGCCATATGAAGGTTGACGAGCATATCCCCTGCTTTAATTATTGCTTCACCTATGTGGGACTCTTCTGACTGCATATGGTACACATCGCCGTTTATATGAGCTATTCCTGGGTGATTCACAGCTATTATATACTTCTTGGCGTCATTTATGGTATGTACAAGGCTCACCTCTGCGGTATAATACATATCCTCATGAAACCCGTGCATGAGTATGATCACTTTTACTGCATCGATTTACAACATCTTGTGTTTGTATTATAATTTACTTCGGGGTATAAACGAATATGTGATATACTGTACGATAATCGAAAACATGGTTAAGTTCAGTGAATTAATAGAATACGGTTGGAATCTAACATTTCACCTTTGTAAAATATTATTGAAGTATTCGATGTTTTGCTGGTTTAAGAAGGAAGAGGGATAATATGGTACAGATACCTGTGAATAAATCGGACAATAAAATATTCAAATCCGGGATTATCTGTCCCATGTCTTCAAGAATGAGACGGGATCCTCTAATAAAGTACAAAAAGGTATAAACGGAGTTTTGAATTATGCTTATAATAAAATGTGCAAAATGTAATGCGAAGATTTTGAAGTATAAAAAAATCGGTTCAGGAAAAGTCTTAAGATGTTATAAAGAAAGAATAAGCAGATTTTATGAAGGCAGGGTGGATGAGGGTAAGTTAAAATGCGGGAATTGTGAGAATGTGATAGGTGTATTTAAGGAAAACTATATTGATATGAATAATGAAGCATTTACTTACAGCGGTACCAGAGATAAAAAATAATATTTAATTCTCTTAATGGAGAAAAGACCAATATATTACTATTTAAGGGAAATTTTTAAATGGCAGATAAAAAACTGTGTATATGGTATAATGAAACGTCGGGTATGAAAAGAGCATTTGATAAAGGCTTGCTGGATAAAAAATGGGTGGAAAACTACTGTTGGATACGTATAAGCACATATTGGCAAGAAAATTATTTATTACATTTTATTCGCCCGTCGGCTGTAGCCCAGGCGTAAATATAGACCGCATTTCAGAGAACTACTTATTCTATGTATGTTCAAGTATTTAAAATTATTCTACGTCTGGAATGATGAGTGTCTGGCCTTCGTAAATTTTGCTATCCGGTAGTTTATTCAATTTCTTTATGTCATAAATAAATCTCCTTATATCCGCGTTCTTCTGGTAATCGGACGCTATATCCCATAAAGTGTCTCCTGCACATACCTTTATCCTGATATAATCAGTTTTTTTGAAAGAATGTGCTTTGGCAGTGAGAAGTATTCCTGTAAAAAACAATAACAGTATTGTAGTAAACAATAAAAACCTTTCTTTGTTTTTAAGAACTAATCTTTTCTTTTTTATTTGCTTTATCAATTCATTCACCCTTTACAAAATAATAAGAACTATTGTTCTATTATGGATTATACATGAACTGTTGTTCCTTGTCAACATATTTCAGAACATTTGTTTTAATAATAATAAAAAACGCGAAAGCTCATATTTGTTTAATCTTGACAGTATATTACTGGTTTTATATAATGTACATTACATTAGTTTAAAAACAACTTTTTGCAGTGCATTCAAAAATTAATTTAAGGAAGCAGTGACTTATCATGAAAAAAATATGTGTAATATTTCTTAGAATTTTTGCAATTTACCTGTTTGCAAGGGCTATACAGAGTTTATTGCTATCGCTGCCAGGGATTGTCATTGGTTTTTCCCAGGCGCAAAGCAGCCCTCTTCAAGTATGGAACTTTATTTCAATAATTTCTTCATACATATTCAGTATACTCATAGGTTTATTGTTATGG
>CAZANH010000241.1:0-2844 GCA_964486515.1 uncultured Eubacteriales bacterium | reverse complement strand
AAGATCGGACGGCTCAGGAAATGCATCATGGACTACTGGTAGTGTAGAGTTTGGATCGGACAATCAAATTCCTTATGTAAATGCAGCAGGAGATGATTTTGATTATTCGTCAGCTTTTACATTTAATGGCAGCCAGTTAACAGTTGGAGGGGTAATTTCAGGTAATGGACTTCGCACACCATCTACCAATACGAGTTATTCTCATATTATAAGAGATAATTCATACCACCCGGCACTCTATGTTAATCAGGCAGCCTCATCAGGTCCTATTGCATCATTTAGATATAATAGTGCAGGTACGGGTGGTGGTACTGAAGTTATGAGGATAGCAAGTACTGGAGTAACCGTTATTGGAGATATCACCGCCTCTGATTTTGCGTTATCCTCTGACCCGAGATTAAAGGACGTTGAATCTTCTGTTACAGATGGCCTCTCAATAGTCAATTCTCTCAATCCTGTAAACTACAGGTGGAAAGACAGGAGGGATGATTATAGTCATATTGGATTCCTTACTACAGAGGTAGAGAAGGTACGCCCTGAACTTGTTGTAAAAGGAGAGACAGATTCTCTTTCGTATATGAGGTTTACAGCGATCAATACAGCTGCGATTAAAGAGTTAAGTGACCAGATAACCGAGTTACAAAATCAATTAAAAGAGCTACAAAATGCCCGTTCCTAATACCAATACTTTTACTCTACAGGATGTTGTTGACGAGGTTAATCCTACAACGAATAGTCTCGAAACCTGCTTTAATGAAGCTGATGATGATAAGTTTGATCCTAAATACGCTTTGGAAGGTCAGAATTTAAGTGATTTTCGAAATTATGGGTATTCAATGAATATTGGCAGTCAACTTGATAATTTGGAGGTAGTAAGCGGAACTTTGTATGATCATGCATGGCTGGAAGGTGATCCTGATTTAAATTGGGTTTATTTATGTTATGGTGATAGTGGGTCATATACATTATATCATGCTTATGCAACCAGTACAACTATTACTGCCGGATATTCTCTTTCTCTTTCAAACACAAATGTCACTGATTTTTTCGTAGTAGATCAATATCATATTTATGTTGCTGATAAATATGAGGATGGAGGTAATTATTATTTAAGAATAAGATGGTATGAGGTTGATGAAAATAATACTGATGGATGGCGTTTAATTGATACTGAAACAGTAAGTGTAAGTAGTACCGTTTATGCTTTAAAAGATCCCAAAATAACAGCGAATGATAGCTATATCTTTTTTACAAACTTCAATAATTCTACCTCTACGAACTATGTTTATAGGATGACTATTTATTCAAGTTCACTTGGATTGCAAATCACTGAAAAAACCTTTAGTGGAACAAATGTTGTTTTTAAAACAATTTACATTTCAGGATCAATTCTTTATTTAAGTCAGGATACAGGAAGTAATAACTATGTATTTTCATATTCAGTAGCTTCTAATGGGACTCTTACTGCAGCAGATTCTATCACTACAACACATATTATAGAAAAGTTCAGAGCATCTTATAATACAGCTGTTTTTGGTATTTCCATTACAGATTATAAATTGATCTATATAACTCATGATAGTGATGGAGGGAATCTTACCTATACAGATTATACTGGCTATGGGCATTCTGATATTGATATAAAATCTACACTTAACAGACCGGTTACATCATGTTATAGTTTTATATACCCATATGGGTATATATACCCATTTACAATTGATGGAAACAATGATCTTGAAGGAATAAATTCACAACCATGTATACAAGATGATGATTACTTTACGATTTTAGCAAGTTGTTGTAATTTTGGGATAGATCATAATTCTGTTGTTGCTTTTGCGTATTATAATTATGTATGGAATCCAAATGATAGTATGCGTTTATTTTTATTTCCAATAGATTAAATTATGAAACTAAAGGTATCAAATATAGTACCTAAAGGATATGTATCCATCACGATCTGGCCATTTGGTATTTATTTTGCCAAAGACATATACATGCAAAACGAAAGAATTATAAATCATGAAAAGATACATTGGAGACAACAGCAGGAGATGTTGGTATAAAGAAAACTCCTGATTCTGGTTATGCGTTAGATGTTTCAGGTAATGTAAAGTTTACCGGTACAATTTATGCTGGTTTAACTAATTCTTCTGGTAGTTATTATAAACATCAAGTACTAAAATAATAAAAAAGGAAAAAAAGTAAATTTTAATTTAGATATATAAAATAAAACATATGTGGTTAAGGTCAGCCGAAATAAGAAAAAAATTAAATATATCTAAACAATCTTTATACGGCAAATGTAAAGCTGGACATATAAAGTTTAAAAAAATAGCAGGAACCAAATATTATTGGCTAGAAGGAAATAAATCAGATGACAATATTTTAAATATTATTTATTGTAGGGTGTCAAATACAAAACAAAAAGATGATTTAGAAAAACAAGAAAATATTTTAAGGGAATATGCTATATCAAATGGATATAAAATTGATTATGTATTTAGGGATATAGCTTCTGGTATGAATGAAAATAGAAACCAATTTAATCAATTGATTGATCTAGTTACAAAGGAAAAAGTTAATAAAGTATTTATTTCATATAAAGATAGATTGACAAGATTTGGGTATAATTATTTTGAATATATTTTTAAAATATTTGGAACCGAAATAGAAATTGTTAATTTAACTAAAGAAGAGGATTTCCAAACTGAATTAACTCAAGATTTAATTTCTATAATTCATCATTTCAGTATGAAAATGTATTCAAATAGAAGAAAAGAATTAAATGCTTTAAAAAAAGCATTAAAACAAGCATTAAAACAAGAAAATGAAAACAAT
>CAZANH010000240.1:0-4197 GCA_964486515.1 uncultured Eubacteriales bacterium | reverse complement strand
AATATTTCATATGTGCTCCCTCTTTAAATCGGTATCAAACCCTTGCACCTTTTCTACATTAAAGGTATCATCATCGATGCAACCAAAAAGATTTCTGTATTTATCAGGCCATTTGCCTGTCAAAGACTCTTTCAATCTTTCAGACACCCATTTTGAAATGGAAGTATTGTTTATCTTAGCAGCAATTTCTATTTTAGTGAGTGTTTCAACGTCAATATATAAAGATATTTGCGGCATTCTTAAAACCTCCTTTCACAAAACAATTATATTATATATTATACTTGCTTTTTGCTTTTTGTCAAATGCAAAGGTCATGAGGGGTGCGAAATTATATATAACAAAATGTAGCTATAATAATTTTATAACACAAATTTGTTTATTACGTGCGCCAGGCCATCTTCATCGTTTGAAAGCGTTATGTAATCCGCCTGTTGTTTAACAGCATCGGGTGCATTTCCCATTGCTACTCCCAGCCCCGCATATTTTATCATTGAAATATCGTTAAAACCATCACCTACGGCAATCATTGCTTCATGTGATATATGGTAATGTTCACCGATTTTTTTAAGGGCGATGCCCTTTGATGCCTTTTTATCCACAAATTCAAGATAGAATGGTTTTGACGTGTGATAATTTATATTTTCACTCAAATATTTTCCTGCCTCCTGATTAAAAATGTTTATCGTTTCCACCTCATCATACCACAAAATTTTCGTCACTCCATATTTAAGGATTTCATGTATACCTTTTATTAAAACAGGTTTTGTATTTGCCTGTTCACCATACTTCTGTGCCCTGTCATCAAGCCTGTTCACGTATAACCTGTTTTCAGCCCACAACATAACCGATGTATCATACTTTATTCCCAAATTATATATTTTTTCAGCATCCCCGGTATTCATTCCCTGTTCATAGAGTATTTTACCCGACCTTCCCATAACTACCATTGCACCATTATATGTTATAAACGGGACATCAAGTGAAAGTTCTCTGTTGATGTATTCAACTGCCTGTATGGGCCTTCCTGTGGATATTGTGAATATTATTCCCGACTTTACCGCTCTTTTTATTGCATCTTTTGTTACACCGGTAATATTATTTTTACTGTCTAAAAGAGTTCCGTCAATATCAACCGCTATTAACCTGTATCCCATATTAATTATACTCCCAACCTTTTATTATTGTTTTTCTGTAACTGTTTTTCATTCATTGTACTATAAACAATATATTTTTTGAAGTACCTGATGTATTAAATAACATACAATTATTGTGCAAACAGTCAACTGATGGATTTTTTTGTTGCTCAATATATCGTTTGATAATATAATGATATCAGTGGATAAAACAATGCGCAAGTTTCCAGCCTTTGCAGATAGCGGGAACTGCACATAATAACAGCGTAGGCATATCCTCCGTCGTTGAAAGGGCGGACTGCAATTGTGTGTGTCAGGCAATTGCTTCACGGTTGTTATAGTGAGGCATACATATATACATACCTGCTTCGTTGGAACGGAGTGTCGTAAGGGGGAATGAGATTGTACGGACTGGTACTTGAAGGAGGAGGCTGTAAGGGCTCCTACCAGGCAGGAGCTTGCAAGGCGCTGCATGAATTGGGGATCAAGTATTCATGTGTTGCAGGGACTTCCGTGGGAGCATTGAACGGTGCTATGGTCGTGCAGGGCGATATCCAGCGCCTATATGATCTATGGTATAATATCAAACCGTCAAAGGTTTTCAGAATGTCAGATGAAGAGTCACGCATATTGAATACCCCCGGCATGTCAAGGGATTTGATTTATGTGAGATTGAAAAGAATACGCAGGATAATAGCGGACAGGGGACTTGATATTAAACCTCTTTTGCGTATGGTGAGGAATACTGTTGATGAAGAAAAGATAAGAAATTCACCGGTGTGTTTCGGTATTGTCACATTTGACATCAGAGAGAGAATGCCCCTCGAAATATACAAGGAGGACATCCCAAAAGGGAAACTTGCGGACTACCTTATTGCCAGTGCAAGAATTCCGGGTTTTCAGTCGGAAAATATTGATGGCAGGGTATATATTGATGGTGGTATTTACAATACCCTTCCCATTAACCTCGTTATAGACAAGGGATGCAGTGATATAATTACAATAAGGACATTCGGATATGGTCGGTTGAAAAGAGTCGATACTGCTGGTCTGAATATAAAGGAAATAAGCCCTGTTGAGAATCTTGGACCGATTCTGGATTTCAGCACGGAAAGGGCAAGAAAGAATCTCAAGTTGGGGTATTTTGATGCTGTCCGTATTATGAAAGGTCTGAAAGGCAGAAAGTTTTATGTAAAGAACTTAAATGGAGAAGAATTCTTCCTGAATTACCTTATGAGTCTGAGTGATAAAAAAATAGCCCGGGTTGCAAATTTGTTCGGAATAGACCGCAAGGCAGGAAAAAGACTGCTGTTCGAAAATATAGTACCAATGACAGCAGAAATTCTGAATATATCAGGGGACACCACATACGAGGAACTATCACTCGGTCTTCTTGAGAACCTGGCTGAAAGCGTAGGTGTGGAAAGATTCAGGATTTATAACATTGAAGAGTTCATTTCGGAGATTGCAGAGAAATATAAAAATCTTACCGGGAATACTTCTGCAAAAGATAAGCCAGGATTCATCAGGCGTATTGAGTTTTTATCCGGGAGGGCAAGACACAGGATAATTAACAGCCTGGCAGGAGAAATATTTGATGACCTCATAAAACAGAAGCAGTGAACGAAAATACATAGGCAATAGACCATGGGCGTAGATTTCTTTGTGTATAATTCACAATGTTGTTTCGTTATTTTTATGTATTTTGTACGAACTGTATCTTGAACCCTTTGTATTTTATCTGATAACATAATATGATTGTGCATATTGTGGCGTTTTAATAATGTTTACCATATTGCCACATTATTTAAAATACAGATAATAAGGAGATTTTTTATGTTAACATATCATTTTCTTTTAGACCTTGCAATAATACTTTTAAGCACCAAAATTCTGGGTGTTATTACAAGAAAGGTGCAAATGCCTCAGGTTGTAGGTGCACTTATGGCTGGACTTGTACTTGGCCCAGCGGTATTCGGCATTATTCATGAAACCCAGTTTATAAAACAGCTTGCTGAAATAGGCGTCATTGTCATTATGTTCATTGCAGGGCTTGATACCGATATAAAGGAACTTAAAAAATGCGGAAAGGCCTCATTTATTGTTGCTCTTTTTGGTGTCATACTTCCTCTTGCCGGAGGGTTTGTCGCCGCATCTCTTTTCAATAACGGAACACTTTTAGGCCTCAACAGGCATGACCTTCTTGAAAATATTTTCATAGGAATCATTTTAACTGCCACTTCTGTAAGCATAACAGTCGAAACTCTTCAGGAAATGGGTAAACTTAAAACACGTACGGGTACTATAATTCTTGGTGCTGCTCTTATTGACGATATCCTTGGTATTATAATACTTACATTCGTTTCAAGCACAACCGGTACGTCTACAAGCCTTTTATGGGTTATTTTAATGATAGTAGCATTCTTTATCTTTTCAGCTGTTATTGGGATACCCTTTCACAATTTTTTTGACAGGTATTCTGAAAGGTATGGAGAAAAACGCCGTTTCCCAATTATAGCATTGTCTTTTTGTCTTGTTATGTCATTCATCGCAGAACATTTCTTCGGTGTAGCCGATATTGCAGGAGCATTTATAGCCGGCCTTGTGTTTTCTGGAACCAGGCACTGCAGTTATATCAAGAAAAGGACGGGTACTGTTTCTTATATGCTGCTATCTCCGATTTTCTTTGCAAGTATCGGCATTAGCATACACATAGATATGCTATATCCCCGGTTAATTATATTTTCAATAGTTTTGCTTGCAGTAGCAGTCCTTACAAAAATTCTTGGGTGCAGCTTTGGTTCGTTTATTTGCGGTCTTAAAAATAAAGAAGCACTGCAAATTGGAACCGGAATGGTGGCACGAAGTGAAGTTGCTCTTATTGTTGCAAACAAAGGGGTTGCTTTAGGCCTTCTTGGTACACTTTTCTTTACACCTGTTATTGTAATGGTTATCGTTACTGCAATCCTGACCCCCGTATTGCTCAAACTTGTATATAAGGGAACAAGTGATATTGTATGCGTAGAATAAAAAAGTAAAATATTCTTCAAGCTAAGAGGGGGCT
>CAZANH010000239.1:0-17573 GCA_964486515.1 uncultured Eubacteriales bacterium | reverse complement strand
TTCCGTATCTGCCCCTATATGCCTTTTAAGCTTTTCATCTGTTAATTTATGTGCTATATAATCAACCGGCGGCCTTCTAAGATTTTTAAACTCACAGGCAGCTTTAAACCTTTCTTTTGAATTCATATTACAAAGTCTCCTTTTGGGGAACCTCCATGTCCTCCAACCATTCATCACCTATAATCTTGCCAAGAAGGAAGAATTTACGGTCAGGGTACCACAGTATTCTCTTGTTATCCACCTCAGTATAGCTGGTATATACACCTATCTCATTTCTGTCTATTGGTCCTATGGGTACATGGTCATTGTCGAGAAATTTCTTCGGCTGACTGAACCATATCGGCTGGATTGCATCCTTCCTGTATTCACCAAGTGCAATATATGCGGGCTGTCTGTTTCTGTGCATTGGAAGATAAACCGTCTCATAGTTTCTTGCATTGTTATGATAAAGCAGTATAAATCTTCCGTCTTTCATCTCATATATGGGGCAGCATGATATGGGCTGGAGAACCGGCTCTCCGTAATCACGATAGCGCAATATATCAGGTTCCCTCCACGTTTGTCCGTCATCTTCCGATACACTGTACCATATAAGTCCCGTCATTGTACGCATGGTCATAAAGAGTTTCCCGTCAGGGAGATTGACAAAGCTTGGCTCCTGCGCCACACTTATATCTCTCCTTGCAGGAAAAGACACCCTCACTCCTCCGCCGTCAGAATGAAGGAATGATATTTTCAAATCCTTCGGATCAGGTCCCTCGTCAATGTTGTCAAACCTCATAAATTCAACCTGGCTGTCGCGCCCTGACCAGTGGTCAATTGTGCTCTTAGGAGCCACTGCCATGCTGGTCCACCTTGTAAATCCCGCAAGGTGCCTGCCTTTTGAGTCTCTACCGGGCCTTTGCCACACAATCCAGTTTGACGGCACGCTTTTGTCCGGATGATCCTTTATGCTCCTCTTCATTGGAATTGTAACCGGTCTGCTCCATGTCACACCATTGTCGTCCGAGTATGAGCAGTCCATTGTTCCTGTCATCTGTTTACTGAAATCAGTTACTCCCTGCTGCTGGTTCCAGAAACAGTATATTCTGCCGGTTGAAGCAACAATGGGAAATCCCCAGCTTGCCATATGCCCTTTATCAGGGCTGTCAGTCCCTGCAATTTTTATGGGAGAACCCCATGTCATGCCTTTGTCTTTGCTTCTTGCAATGACTATGCGGTGATCTCCCGCTCCCTCGTAAGTGCTTTGCGTCCATACCGCAAGCATGTCTTTGTCATAAGGAGCCTCAAATACAAGGAAATGTTCATTGCCGTTGTCTCCCGAGCCTTCCCCCTCATATTTGGGTTTGTAGACAACCACATCCGGGTTGCTCCTCTTCAGTTCAAAGTCCAAATCTTTTTTCTTCTGCATTTTTAAACACCTCTATATAATATTCAATTCTTTTAGTTCTTTAACCATATTGTCTACAGCCTGCTGCTCCATCTTTTTTCTGGCTTCTTTTGCACTAGAGCCCATATGGGGTGTAAGTACAGTGTTTTCCAGTTTAGCAAGCGGACCGCTGTATGGCTCCTCTTCAAAGCAGTCAAGAGCCGCTCCCGCTATTTCTCCGTCTTTCAACGCACCATGCAGTGCATCCTCATCCACAAGGCCTCCCCTTGCCGCATTTACAAGCAGGGCGCTTTCCTTCATCATCTCAAGCTGCTCTTTACCTATCATATGTCTGTTTTCCTCCGTATAGGGAATGTGAAGCGTTACTATATCGCTTTTTGCAAGCAGGCTTTCTAAGTCTTTTAATTCACATATGTCATGTTCATCAATATATGGGTCATACCCGAGCATTTTGCACCCGAAAGCCGATATCAGCCTTGATACGCAGCTGCCTATTCTTCCACATCCAATAATTCCCACTGTTTTTCCTGAAAGCAGGTTTCCTTTAGGTCCCTTCCATCCTCCATTTCTTATACCGGCATCCAGTATGTTTATGCGCCTTAAAAGAGTGAGTAAAAGGCCCACAGTAAGCTCCGCCACCGATTCAACCGGGGCGTCAGGGGTTATTGTCACCTTGATGCCAAGCTCTTTTGCAGCTTCAAGGTCAACGGAATCAATCCCCACTCCGCACCTTGAAATGATCTTGAGGTTTTTAGCCTTTAGCATTACCTTCCTTGTGAGAGGCTCAACCCCCGCAACCATTCCCACGGGCTGGTACTTGTCTATAAGCCCTATGGCCTCATCCTCGGTAAGCCTTCTCTTATATGGATTGTTTATTACATTAAGACCTTCCGGAAAATTCTTTACTCCAAAGCTCGATGTTGTCGTTATAACATTATACATTAACAATACCTCCTTTATCTGATAACCCTTGCTCCTGCACCTTCGAGGACTTTTTCAACCTCCTTAAGACTGGCCATTGATGTATCACCAGGTGTCGTCATTGCAAGGGCTCCGTGTGCAGCACCATAATTGACAGCCTTCTGCGGGTCACCTTTTGTAATCAGCCCGTATATCAAGCCTGAGGCAAAACTGTCTCCTCCTCCCACTCTGTCAAGTATTTCAAGTTTTTTCCTCATTGGAGCCTGATATATCTGCCCGTTTGCCCAGCAAAGAGCTCCCCAGTCATTTACCGTAGCGGTCCTTACTGTTCTGAGAGTGGTGGCTACTACCTTGAAGTTAGGGTATGTTTTAACTGCTTCTCCTATCATGTTCTTGTACCCTTCAATATCAAGCTCCTTAAGGTTTTTATCATTGCCTTCAACCTCAAAACCCAGGCATGCTGTAAAGTCCTCCTCGTTGCCTATCATCACATCTATATACCGGGCTATTTCCCTGTTTACTTCCTGTGCCTTATTCTTTCCTCCTGTGAAACTCCAGAGAGATGGCCTGTAATTCAGGTCATAGGACACTATGGTACCATATTTCTTGGCTGTGCTCACAGCTTCAATTACAACTTCAGGAGTCGTTTCGGAAAGTGCGGCAAAAATGCCCCCGGTGTGGAACCATCTTGCTCCCAGCTTTCCAAAGATGTATTCCCAGTCGATATCTCCCTTTTTGAGCTGTGATGCTGCAGTATTCACTCTGTCTGAAATCCCAAGGGCTCCGCGAATTCCAAAACCTCTTTCAGTAAAGTTCAGGCCGTTCCTTGCGCTTCTTCCGATGCCATCATATGGCACCCATTTTATTAAGGAGGTGTCAACTCCTCCCTGCATTATGAAATCCTCAACAAGCCTTCCAATATCATTGTCCGCAAATGAAGTTACAACAGCCGTATCCATTCCAAAACACTTTTTAAGGCCTCTTGTTACGTTATACTCTCCTCCTCCTTCCCATACACGAAAGTTTCTTGCGTTTTTAACCCGGCCTTCTCCCGGGTCAAACCTAAGCATGATTTCGCCCAGTGATATGCAGTCATATTTACAATCTTTCTTTGGCTTTACTTCAAGGATATTCAAATTAAATACCTCCCTTTTACTTGTTCTTCAGTGCCTTGTAGTTGCCTATGATTTCCGAATTCATAAGCGCCCTGTTATATATTCTAAACTCCTTGACACATACGCTGTCACTGCCTATTCTTGCTGTATCACTGCCATTGGCATGGTGCAGTTCCGATGAAAACCGCCCCCAGCCGAACTGTCTGTACTCTCCTCCGTCACACACTTTTCCATCAACAATAAATGTAATGATTTTCGGTCCTGCGTCAACTACAATTCCTACATGGTGGGTGCCTCTTGTTTTAAGTATTCCAGGGTCACATTTCCAGCTGTTGCAGGTGCGCCCATCATTCAATACTATTTCAACCGTACAGTCTCCGGAGGTTCTTACCAGTATACCCTCTTCTTCATCATTCCTGCTGTCAAATATGATACTGCCCTTTTCCAGACTGTCAAACCTTGCAGTTAAGTCGATTGAAAAACCATTTCTTAAATCTTTTGCTCCATATGCATGGGAATCATTGTCCCTTTCATTGAATACAGGCAACTCGGGCATTTTAATCTCAGCATTTCCCATATTGTCAGGACAGCATTTCAAAACCAGGCCATCTTCTTCACAGTTTTCATTGTCAAACTGATTCCACAGTTTTTCAAGAAAATCATTTGGAATCTCATGTACCCTTGCATCAAACTTCTGCGTTTCTGATATGTATACCTTGCCGTCTTCTTCAACCATATCCGGATAACTCATTCTTACATAGGAGTCATCATCATATATCAGAATTTCAGGCTGTGTCCATTTAATTACCTTGCCGTTAGGGCCGTCCTCTTCTATTCCACCGCACACCCATACCGGATTGCGATCATCATACCAGGTACCCCCGTGGTTGTGAAACCAGTACAAAAACTTGCCGTTGTTTAACTTCCATGCAAAATTGGCTGCCCTGGGATGTTTAATAAGCCTTCCATCCGCATACCTCTTGTATCTTGGAGTTTCCCATGTATGTCCCTTATCACGGCTGTATGAACATACAGGATGTCCGTCAATTGAGCGGTAGACACTGTAGAATGTACCGTCACTCAATACACTGTAGCTGTGCTCCTCTGAAATCTTTCCTCCTCCGGGAGGAGTCCTAATGCCCCTGTCTCCATCAGGCAGGGTTTCCCAGGTTATTTTTTCAGGGTCTTTTTCTGTCATGACGTTTTCGCTTTTTAGAAGAACCCCTTCAGATCTGGTGAAAAAGCCTTCTCCAAAACCACCAACCTTGTGCAGAGACACATAGGCTGCATTGTCATATGTGAAAGCCTTTCCCACATTCCAGAAAAATTTGATTTCTCCACTATATACATTGTTCCTGTCAATTTCAAACTCCCTTACAGGTATGTCATATCTTTTTTCAGACCAGGAACACCCATGGTCGTCACTGTACTTATATACAAAGTGGCCCAGTGAATCCACCCTTTTGCACACTCCGTCAGGCATCCACTCCGATACATCAGCCTTTATACTACGGATGTTGTCCGTATTGTGGTTGTAAAAGCAGTAGATCCTGCCGTTTGGCACCTTCAGCAACACCGCGTATGATGCTTCCGGCCCATCAGGCGGTTCCACATCCACAGTCTCGGACCAGGTCCTTCCCATGTCGGTGCTACGCATTGTAACAACATGCTGTCCGCTTTCACCTTCTTTTCCGGCACCTGTAGTTACAACACACAGCCATGCCCCGTCATCCGTTTTTACAATGTACGGCTGGTCGGCATAAAACTCAATGCCTGAAATCAGCCTTCCGTTTTTTATGTGCCTCCAGTCCGGTACTTTTCCATTAAGATTAATGCTCCTATTATTATCTTTCACCATTAATATTTTCCTCCATTTATTTCATAACTGATTTTGACGCATTTATTGCTCTTTTTGCAGACTGGTCAAGAAAAACCACGTCAATACCAAGCGCAATGAATGTAAAGCCTTCTTCTACCGCATTTTTCACTGCGTCATCCACAGGCAGAACGACATGGATGCCTGCCGATTTCCCATGTCTCTCACAAGCTGCAGAAACTTTGATGCATGCCTCCCTGATAATTTTATGTGATGTCTGGCCCACGATTCCGTATGATCCGCTCATATCATATGGCCCTATAAATACCCCGTCAACGCCTTCTACCTGAAGAATTTCATCAATATTTTCAACAGCCTCCCTTGATTCAATCATTACCACTACTGCCACGTTATCGTTTGCCGTTTTTACATAGCTTTCAAAATTAACTCCCCAGTCATTGGCCCTGCAAAATGCAAAGCCCCTTACCCCTTCTGGCGGATACTTTGCAGCTTTCACAGCTTTTTTCGCATCTTTTGCCGAATTTACAAGCGGCACTATTACCCCCTGCGCCCCTGTGTCAAGAACCTGGCGTATAGCAAGGGTGTCATTCTCCCTTACCCTTGCTATTGGTACAACGCCTCTTCCATACATGCCTCTTCCATACATGCCTCTTGCAATAGCTGAATATGTCTGCAGTTCTATATCAGTATGCTCAATATCTGCCGCAATCCAGTCGAACCCTGCATTGGCAAACACCTCAGCTACAGCGGTACTGCCTGTCTGAATCCAGGTTCCCAGAGTCACTTCTCTTTTTAAAAGCGCCCTTTTTACAGGATTTTTTATACTATCCTCTAATTTCCCCGCCAATTTTCCCTCCATATATTTAACCTCCATGTTATTAAGTTACAATGTATCTGTTCCAGAGCCTTTGAGCTTCATTTGCATCAGTTACAACCGTATTTACAGCCAGCCCCTGTTGCGGAAGCTTTTCAAAAATCCAGTCCAGGTCATCCTCAGGAATGTCTCCCCATATGATAAGGGGTTTTCTTTCCAGTATTTTTTTATGGGTGTCGTAAAGTTCCCGCGCACAAGGCCCGCCTTTATCAATATGCAGTTCCAGTGCCAGCATATCCATCTCAAGATATGCGTCTACAGGATAAAACTGTGTGGGATGCTGGTGTATTATGCAGCCCGGAAACGCTTTGGCTATTGCCTCATCACAGGGCCTGATAAACTCTTCATATAATGAAGGGTTCATTAACGCTGCAGCATCCTCCTGATGCCACACTGTACCGGCAGGTACCCACATGTTATAATAGAAGGATCCTATGCCGTCATGGAAAAGCGGGATGTTTTCAAGCTGCAGCTTGCCGTACTCTATCCAAAAATTTGTTAGCTTTTTACATACATCCTTTACCTCATCAGGTTTTTCAAGCATTGCATAGATGAAATTTTCTCCTCCGTAAAGAGCTGACAAAAGGTCTGATATTCCCCTCATTCTTGTTGTGCCTATTGGCCAACGGCCTTTGCTTCTATGTGCCATCTTTTCCAAAAACTCAATTGTCTTTATTGCCCATGGCGAATTTCTGTCAAATGCAGGCAGATCATCAACTCCATTAAATTTCTCAGGTGGTTCGGTATGTATTGAACCTGTTCTGTGACTGGCAATAAGGGTACATCACAATCCAGCCTCCAACCAGGGAATACCCCAGAAGGCGCTGGCACTCCAGATGAAATCGCCTCCACACGCTTCATGCTCTTCAAACAGGCGATCACAGTCGTCAAGATAGTCTTCTGCATTAAAATCTTTCGGCTTTAACGGTTGAGCTTCAGGTAGCTTTTTTGCTGCGTTATACCTGTGTAGTGGATATTCGCTTTCCACATAAAACCCCAGAAGAGGCCTTTCATTCTTTCTACTATAATATTTTCCGAAGTTATTTACTCTTTCCTTTATAGACTTAAACTGATTAACGGTCATAGTCATTTTTGCAACCTCACATTTTATTAATTCGTATTTGTTGTTTTTTTATTTTTTAGCTGTCAACGCAACCCCAGTGTACGTTTATAATTATATTTACAGAGCATTTTTCTCTGGTTAACTAATTCGTATTTATTATATAATTTTAATTGTTTTAATTTTATTTGTCAATGGTTCTTGCATATTTTCTTCAATTCGTATTTTTGTAAAGTGATGCGGTATGTTTTAACTGGTCACGACTTTATGTGGAGTTGTACTAAGGGTAGGAGAATTTAGTATCATGTCAATATTCTATTTGCTTGAATTTATGATTATCTTTAACTAAGCGTGATGTTGATTCCCGTATGAGAAGTTCCGGCTTTATACTGATATGTTTTACAACCTTATATTTTTTGTTACTAATTTTTTTTAACAGTATTTCCACAGCCGTTTCAGCTACATCTGAAATGGGATAGGAAACTGTTGTAAGCTTTTTATATAAATAGGGAGCTGCATCAATATTGTCTATACCCGATATTGATATATCGTCAGGTATCCTCAGACCAGCTTCATAAATAGCTCTCATAGCACCCAGTGCAATATCGTCATATGCACAGAAAACTGCAGTAGGCAATATTGATAAGTTTAAAAGCTCTTTCATGTTTTCAAATCCACATTCTTCAAATCTTTTGTTACTTACCTTTATAAACCTCTTATTTTCGGTAAGATCGTGATCACCAAGGGCTTGAATGAATGCATCAAGACGGTTTTGTGAAAGATAATCACCTATATATGCAATACGTTTGTGCCCCAACTTAATCATGTAATTAATAACCATTTGTATTCCCAGTTTATCGTCAATCCTAATACAGTCAAATTCATGGCTTTCTGATTTTGTAGCAATAACAATAAGAGGTTTTTTGAATTTTATTTTAAAATTTTTCAAACTGCTGCTCACCTTGTTGTCCTCTGTTATATATATAATTCCTGCCACATCGTTTTTGGCAAAATGTGAAAGATAATAAACTTCATTCGCGTATTCAAAATTTGAAAATCCGATAACAAGAGAGTATCCATTCTGTTTTAGATACTTTTCTATTATGCTTACAAGCTGAGCATAGTAATTGCTTTTGATTTCAGGACAGATAAGACCAACATTATAGCTGATGGCGCCTGATTTGACAGCTGCCTTGACATTTACATAATTCATTCCCTTTGCTATTTTTTTTATCCTACTTTTAGTTTCAATATTAAGGTCTGCACTGTTATTAAGCGCCTTTGATACCGTTGAAACATGAACGCCTGCCTTTTTTGCTACTTCTGATAAAGTAACTATATAAAACACCTCAAAATCATTATATATTTTCGATAATATTTATTATATTACAATAGAGGTATTAAATCAAGAACAAAAAATTATAGAAATTAATATAAGATGATTAATTGTGATATTTCAGTATCTGCCTTTATCTTTCAACATATAATGATAACAGAAAAGTTCTGGACGAAGACAAATACAACTTAATTATGAAAAAACTATTTGACTTTTCGAAAATTTTCGTATATCATTTTCTTAAAATTAATATTTTCTTTAACATGGGAGTTGTTATGGCATACATATTGGGAATAGATGCAGGCACTACTTCATTCAAAGCTGCACTTTTTAATGATACAGGAAAAGAAATTGCATCAGTGAGGGAAGAGTATTCTCTGTTGACTCCTTCTGATTTAATGGTTGAACTTGCACCTGAAGTTTACTGGAAGATATTCAAAAGTGTTGTGGGTAAAACTCTGGCGCTGGTATATAAAGAGCAAAGTATAAGGCCTGAAAAAATTATTGCGTTGGCAATTGACAGCCAGGGTGAGACGTTAATATGCCTTGATAAAAATGGAAAGCCATTAAGAAATGCAATAGTATGGTTGGATAACAGGTCCTACAGGGAAACAGAAAAAATCAGGGAAAAATATAGTGCAAAATATGTATATGATATAACCGGGCAGCCTGAAATCATTCCTACATGGCCTGTAACAAAAATCATGTGGCTTAAGGAAAATGAACCAGATGTATTCAAAAACACATTCAAGTATGTTCTTTTAGAGGACTATCTCATATACAGGCTTACTGGAGAATATGCAGGAGAAAAATCTCTTTATTCTTCCAGTCTTATGCTGGATATTCATAAAGGCATATGGTGGGAGGATATGCTTGAATTTGCAGAAATTTCCGAAAAGCAGCTTCCGAAAATTATGGGATCTGGGCAGGCTGTTGGTCGGCTAACAAAAAAAACAGCAGATGAAACAGGTATTTATGTAGACACTATTGTCGTTACCGGAGCACTTGACCAGACAGCAGGCATTATTGGTGCATGCAATATAAAGCCAGGAACAGTCACTGAGACAACTGGTTCATGCCTTGCAGTTTGTGCAAATGTTGATAAACCTGTACCTTTCAATGAAGATCTTCTAATACCATGTCAATATCATGCGATTGATGGTAAGTATTATCTTATGCTCTGGTCTCAGTCGGCGGGAATGGTTCTGGAATGGTTGAAGGATAATTTTTACAACATGGAAAAAGATATTGGTTCATATGAAAAAAACATATACAGTTTGATTGACCAACAGGCAGAAGATGTACCCGCAGGTTGTGAAGGACTTATAATGCTTCCATTCTTAAGTGGAGCAGCATGTCCTGAATTTAACCATAATGCAAAAGGTGTATTCTATGGTGTGACTTTGAATCATAAAAAACCCCATTTTGCAAGGTCAGTTATGGAAGCGGTTGCTTTCAATCTTAAAAGAAACCTTGATGCTCTTGAGAAGCTAGGAGTTTATACAGACCATATTAAATCGATGGGTGGTGGTGCAAAAAGCTCTTTTTGGAATCAAATTAAGGCAGATATAACCCAAAAGACTGTTTATGCATGCAAAAATACCGAAACAGCCTGTTTGGGAGCAGCTATACTTGCAGGGATTGGAAGTGGCATATTTGAATCTATTGAAAAAGCATGTTCAAATATAAAGTATTCTTACAGGGTATATAATCCTCGTAACAATTTAAAGAAAATATATAATAAGTCATATTCAAAATATATAATGCTTTACGAAAGCCTTAAAGAACAATTTAAAAAATAAAGGGGGATGTCTATATGTGTAAAATAAGAACTGCGTTTGTAGGGTTTGGAGAAGTCAATTCACCAAGAGAGCTCATTGAAAAAAAGTGTGAAGAGGCTAAAGAACAGCTATTATTTGAAGGGATTGAAGTGATTTATACTGCTCCTGTAAGCGATGACCCTGAGGGCAATGATATAAAAAGAGCTGTTTCAGATCTCAAGGGTAAGGAATTCGATTCCCTTGTTGTATGTATCGCAGGGTGGATACCTTCTCATGCCGTAATAAGCATAATAAGTAAATTCAAGCATATTCCAATGGTTCTTTGGGGACTTACAGGTTACTATGACAATGGAAGACTTGTGACTACAGCCGACCAGGCAGGAACTACCGCACTTAGAAAAGTAATGGAGGATATGGGCTATATTTTTAAGTATGTATACAACATGCCTGGTGTGAAGTCACAGGTTCACAAGGTAACAAGCTATCTTAAAGCGGCAGCTTCAAAGAAGCTTCTGTTACGCGCAAAGGTAGTAACGATGGGATACAGGGACATGAACCTTTATGGGACAATGTTTGACGGTGTTTCATTAAGGAGTAGAATAGGCGTTGAAATAGAGACCTTTGAAATGCTTGAAATGGTTCAAAAAGCAGAAAAATTTACAGAAGAAGAGGTAAGTCAGGTAATTGAAAAAATCAAGAAAGACTGGAACTTTCAAAAGCAGCCTGATGAGAAACTACTCGAAACTGGCTCAAGATATTACCTGGCAATAAAAGATAAAATTTTGGAAAGGGGATATGAAGCAACATCGCTTATAGATGTCGATGGTATGAAAAAGCTTCTTAATTTCCCACCATCAATGATATTCATGCTGCTGGCAGATGACCCCGGTGTCTGTACTATACCTGAAAATGATACACTTGGTGCAGTTACACAGCTTATGGTTAAATATCTAACAGGTCAGATTGGTGCGTATGTGGAATTTTATGAGTTTATGGAAGACAGAGTTCTTGTAGGAGTTCCCGACTATGTACCGTTTGAAATTGTAGATGGGAAGGTTGAAGTTTGTCCTTCAAGTTTTGGCGAGTTTGGCGAAAGCATACTGAATGTATCAAAACTCAAAACAGGAAAGATAACTCTATGTAGACTTGCAAGCAGTGGAGACAAATACAGAATGCACATTGTTACAGGAGAAGCTGTACAGCCTGGAGAGTGGGAAGAAGCTGGATGGGCTCCGCCTGCACCTCAGCTTCCAAGTCTGGAGGTAATACTTGACACTTCTGTTAATGATTTTGCGCAGAAGGTAATGTCACAGCATTATATAATTACATATGGAGATAATATAGAGATTATCAAAGAGCTTTGCACTATGATTGATGTTGAGATAGTTTAGTTGTACATTCAACCAAATATCAGTATAATAAAATTACACTAAGGAATGACAGAATAATAACATCCGATTTTGAAGTGAGGAATTTTTTTGATAGTGCAAGGCAGAGGTTGAGTAATACTGTCGAATTGCGATTGACGAAAACGTAGCAATATCAGAAAATAACCTAAAGATGATAAAGTTATTAAGCAAGCTTTATAGTATGTATTTACACAGGAAGAATTATTGTCAGCATAGATTTGTCTATTGACAGTGAACAAATTAAAGGAACAGTTGTAACACTTAAGTTACCGCTGATTTCCTATGAAGAAATACAGGGGGGTGGATTTGCCTATGAAGTTTGATGTTTTGATAGTTGAAGACAATAAAATGATTAGAGAGGGCCTTATAAACGGTATAGACTGGAATTCAATAGGTTTTAAAGTTGTTGGTGAATGCTGTAACGGAATTCATGGGTTAAGAAAGTATAACATGCTGAAACCTGATGTTATTATTACAGATATAAGAATGCCTCAAATGGATGGCATAGAGTTTCTTGAAAAAGTAAGAGAGACTGATGATAATGTTAAGGTTCTTATGCTGAGCGGATACAGAGATTTTGATTATGCAAGAAAAGCGATACAGCTTAATATATACGAATATGTATTAAAGGAAGAAATATATGATACATTTCAGGAAGTGTTAAAGAAATTGCATGCAGAATTGGAAGAAGAAAAAAACAGCAAAAATGATGAGAGCAAGTTACAGGTTATTGAAGGCAAATACAGGATTAAGGAAATCTTAAAAGGTGAAGCAGAAACTATAAAATCATATAAATCAATAAAACAGGTTTTCGTATTGATTATTTGGGTACCTGATGAAAAATTTGATTATAAATACACTCTTACCAAGGAATTGTTGGACTCTTTGAAAATCGCGTGTGTTATTATTAACGGAAATTGGTGTGCATATGTAATACACTTTGATAAAAGAGAGTTTACATGTCAAAAACAGCAATATAATGTGTGCAAGGACCATGCTGAGAAAATTTTATCCAGTATTGACGTAAAAAAATCCATTGCGGGAATAGGTGACATTCAAGCTGATATGTCAGGTTCATACACTTCCTACCTCCAAGCTGTAAAAGCAGTTGACTATGCCAGATTTCAAAAGAGTGAAGGTGTATTTTTATACAATGAAATACAATATGATATGGAAAAAGGAGCAGGTGAATTAAAGGAACACGACCTGATGAATCTTGTGTTAACTAACAGAAAAGAGAAATTGAAAAGCTCTATTGAAAATACTTTTCAGCAGGGGATAAATTCCAAAGAAGCGTGTTTCGAAAAATATCAACTGCTTGGCATAGAGATACTTATGAATATAAAAGAAGTTTTTGCTGATATAATAAGCAAAACGGAATTGGAGGATGAAATGATGAGGGAGATAAAGAATTTTGCATATATTAGCTCCCTTATAGATATAAAGGAACTGCTGATAAAATTGGTACACAAATATTATAATGTAATAGACAGCAGACTGGAAAACAGCGATGAAGCCATAAAAACCGCAAAAGCCATTGTCGATAACTACTATAACATGAATATCAATATGAATAACTTATGCAGAAAACTGTATATGAGCCCGTCTAACTTATCAAAAAAATTTAAAAAGTATACAGGTTATAATTTTTCTGATTATATGAAAATGAAAAGGATAGAGGCTGCCAAAAATCTCATAAAAAACAGCCGGAAGAAGATTTATGAAATATCTCATGAAGTCGGGTACTCGGACGAAAAACACTTTTTCAAGATATTCAAAATGCAGACAGGTCTTACACCGCTTCAGTATAAGAAGATAATGTTAAATAATACAAATCTAAGCTTAAAATAGGAATTTTCTCCTTTTTTTATTGACATTAATCAAGCTTGTCTGGTAATGCTGGTCTTAATGGAATTTCCATCAAATCCTCGCCCCATATTATATTTCCTTTATAAATTTCACCCATTTCATTTATTATTCTTTCCTTAACTCCGGGTACATCCATTTGATTGAGCATGTGACTTGTTACTAATGTTTTAGCATTGGCTTTTCTGGCTGTTTCTGCGACTTCCAGATGGCCGCCGCATACTTTTGCATATTCATCAGTGGGCTCTGTTCCTGAAATATAATGGCACATATGAACCAATACATCACAATTATTAGCAAGTTTCACCAATTCTTCACACGGCCCTGAATCGCCGGAATAAACAAACGAACCTTCCTTTGTTTCCAAACGATATGCAAAACATTTTAAATATGGCTGTACATGATTTACTTCACATGTTTTTATGCGCCAATTTTTATTTTCTACTGTTGAATCAGGTTCCAGCTCCTTTACATTTGGTTTGGGCCATCTGCGCGGTGTAGTACCTCCTCGCGCTTCAAAAATATCTATACTTCCCTGATGCTTTATTCTAGCCTGAATATCTGGAGAAAATGCACCGTTTCTGCCTATTAATTGCTCGGTTATTTTTCTTATGGGAGATGGGCCGTATATATTCAGTTCATCAACAAGGTCCGCCCCCTGGTCCCATCTTGTAAGCATCAATGTAGCATAATCAAGACAATGGTCATAATGCAGATGTGTCAAAAACAGATTAGTTACCTGCGTCGGTTTGATTCCCGCTTCAAGCATACGGTGATAGGAACCAGGTCCACAATCGAAAATAATTACGTCCTTATCCACTTCAATCAGGTATCCCGAACTTTTTCTCTTAAGGGAAGGAGTTGGTGTTCCCGTTCCCAGCAATCTAATCTTCATGATTCATGTCCTCTCTCTTTCGTTAATTTTTTTACCAGTAAATCCAATTCCTTTTCTCTGTTTTTATCCAAAGGCTTTACAGTGTACTCTCTCATAATCTGTTTGACTTTTTCATCCACCCTTTGGCCCAGGCTCTTCATTCCACAGTCTTTCCATGAAACATATGATTTCCTGGTCAGAAGTTCCGGGTAAAAAATCCTTCTATAATTGGTGAATGTATGTTCTTCAGCCATATAGTTTCCTCCGGGCCCCACCTTGTTTATTACATCCATTGCAAGTTCATTGTCATCAAAGGCAATTCCTTTTACTATATGCTTTATCATCTCAATCATCTCATTGCAGAATACAACCTGATGGGGTGATGAAGTAAGGCCCATGTCCAGATATCCTACATCATGTATCAGGTTTCCTCCAGACATTGCAGCCATAAGAAGAGAATATGCTCCTTCTGCTGATGCCTGCTGGTCAAATGTTTTTGCATCGCTGCACCCTCCAGTACTGTAAACAGGCATTTTATAATAACACCCCAACTCAGTAAGGGCAGCGCTTAAAACATGAAACTCAGGAGCACCGTAAGGGTGCACCATTGTCTTCATATCAATGGCTGTAATTGTACCTCCATATATGAATGGAGCTCCTGGCTGCTTAAGCTGATGAATGACAAGGGCAGAAAGGAGTTCAGCATTTCCCTGTACAAGAGCTCCGGCAAGTGTTACAGGTGCAGTGGCACCACACATCATACCAATTGTGTGTATTATGGGCACCCAGTTTTCAGCACATGCCATCATTTTGCCGACGGCATCTTCAGTATGTCTCAAAGGGGATGTTGATTCGGAATATATTGCCAAAATTGGTTTGCTCCTCAATTCATCCGGTCCTCCCATAACTGTTTCAGCCATTTTTATAATATCAAGGGTATTCTGCTTGTCGTTGGTGCTCATTATGACAGGTTTTTCTGTGTTTCTAAGCATTGCATCATATTCATGTACATATCCTGCTCCCGGCATCTTATCCTCAACCAGCCCCATGGACATCACAAAGTTAATGTTCGGAAGGCAGTCACTCAATCTTGCCATATTGGCAACATCCTGTTTTTCACTGTGCTTTCTATCTCCTGAAAACGGATCAACTGTATATGGACATCCAGACCCTGTACCGAAATAGCTCCTGTGAGTTTCCAAAAACATGCACCGCTCTCCAGATCTGTTGGACATAACTACCCTGGATGGAACAGATAACAATGCTTTTTTTACAAGTCCTTCATGTATCCTTACCCGGTTTCCATCCACTCTTGCTCCTGCAGCTCCCAGTAAATTCAGTGCCTCATCATGGAATACCTCAACACCAGTACTTTCCAATATTTCCAATGAGCTGTTATGAATGTCCTCAATTTGATCCTGTGCCAGGTACTTCAGTGCGGGAGCAATTTGCATCGCTCTATTGCTTCTCATTTTGATCAAAACTCCTTTCATAAAACCTGTTTATTTCTGTATATATAAATGAAATTTACTTCTTACCCTTTACCCGCAAGCTTTTCTATCAGCTCTGAACTTGTGTCGACAATCAACCTCCCGGCATCAGCGCTTAGTCTTCGCTGCATGGTTTCATACCCACCCAGAGCAATTGCCAGCCTTGTGGGAACATAACTACACCAACCGTTTGTAAGTTCTGCCATAATCACTTTGTAATCGCTGTATCTTTTTTTTAATTCCAATTGGTATTCTACAAAAAGCTCTGCGGGATTTGTCACAATAAAAATATCACCTATTTTTACTGCTGATATCTCTATCGGGTATTCAGGATATTTCTTTTTAAGATGGATTATTGATGTCAATGTATTGAAATGAGCTCTTTCGGGAAGAGTCTTAATCTTGTCGTAAATATATTGCCTTAAATCCCTGCTTTTTTCAGCATTTTCAAGAAGCTTTTCCGCCTTTTTTGTTTCTTCACTGTCAAACTCCCTGAAGGGAATATATATTGTTTTCCCTGCGGTGGAAACGCATATTTCTTCACTTTCAGCCCTGCTCAGGGAAATGAGCTTGATAACCTCTCCAGCAATTATCCTCCCTATGTGCCTGTATCCGTCATCATGTTTTCCCCAATTATCATCGTGTTCAAAATCAAAAGTGCCTACATTACCACATGCACCCTGCAGATACAGGATAGGGAATTCTCTTCCCAGGGCCCCCCATACCGTTTTTCTCATAACACCTGGAAAATCGGCAGATATATATTCCTTTCCGTAAAGCATTGCAGCATGGGTTGACAGATTCACCAGTATTGTTATTATTTCTCCTTCCATATCTTCAAACCACACTGTCTGAAGTTGCTCATCCACAGGGCCTTCCACCCTGAGCCTGTCCGGATTGTCAACTCCCCAGGGGTTCATCTCGCTTTTCCCATCACTCATAATGTAGCGCCTGTTAAAGCAGCACCTTTCCGCATTACCGCTGCCATATCCCATTTTAGCAGGCTTCATGTTCCTGAAGGCTTCTACTGCAGACCTGCATATCCTTTCAATTAATATATCTATGACCTTTCTGTCTTCCTTCACCTGTTCCTCACTCTTGAAAACTGTATAGTATCCCGGGAACGGTCCGGTGTGGGTATGGGTAGCAGTAATTATTATATTATTCGATTCAACTCCTGTTTCATTTTTTACTTTTGCCCTGACTGCTGCTGTAATTTCTTCTGTTACCATTGCAATATCACAACCCATTATTATTACAACAGTGCTGCCGGTTTTTATTGAAACACATTCAGAATATAGCCTGTCCCTTACCTTTTCAGTCTTGTAGGACAAAAACATCCCTCCAAGAGTTACAGGCAACGGCGGTGTTATATCAACCTGTGAAGATCCTGCCATTAGTTCAGCCACACAATCACCTTTCCATTAATCATAATTCAATCAGTTTTTTCAAAAAGCTTTCCATATCCGATTCAGTTGCTATACCGCCTACTATCATTGCAAGCCCGTCCTTTCCCAGGGCTTTTGTAAACTCTACAGCTTCATCAGGGCTTGAACACCTGACCAGCAGCGATCTCCCATAACTTCTTATTTTCTTGAAAAGATCGATATAGTTCAGTGG
>CAZANH010000238.1:0-2357 GCA_964486515.1 uncultured Eubacteriales bacterium | reverse complement strand
AGGAACCCATACCACAGTTGTTCGCGAGCTGTTTCCATTGGAAGGTGGGGGATATGTCGCCGATACGCCGGGCTTAAAAGCATTAGCGTTATGGGATATCGAGCCAGAAGAATTGGATGGCTATTTTCCGGAGTTTAGAGCGAGAATATTGGATTGTCAATTCAGTGATTGCACGCACGTTCATGAACCGGGTTGTGCCATCCTAGATGCACTCAAGCGCGGTGACATTTCCCAACGCCGTTATCAATCTTATCTAAGTATGCGTTTCGGTGATGAAGTGTGAGTGTTTTTTTACTTGCTGAACAAAAAGTCTAAAGATGTATTGGATGACTCCATTGCAAAAACGAGTGTTTTATAAATTAACAAAACAATAAATTCGATTTATAGAGAGCCAAGAGACCATATTTTGGATAATCCCAAAACGGAAAAAAGATAAAAGAGGTTTATCCTGGCAATCCTTTTCTGTCTTATCAATCTCATTTTTGCTTTCTGGACTCTCTAAATAGCGTTTAATCCGCCTAACATTAGTCATAACCGCCGGTCCTATCATCATACAGGATACTCGAAATAAACCTCTAACGCCGAGTTTCCCACCTGATAAAGGCTTTCTAATGCTTTTCACTGTAGATTCAACAGCGGCTCGTAAGTTGCGTCCTTCTTGTAAAAATTGAAGGCTTAACCTTTGACGTATGGCAGCCAACGCCTTTTCTTTGGTAATACGAAGGTGATAACGTTGGTCACGCTTTCCTTTTTGGGCAGGACAATGATCTACCATAGGACACGAGTCACATTGTTCAGCAGAGAAATGTGCTACGAAAGCCTTCTTTTGTTTGCTAATTTCCACACCAACCATTTGTCCTTGTGGACAAGTAATTTCAATTGGTTTCTGATCATCATCTAATTTGATCTCAAATTCAGAAAGATGTAATTTATTCGGATCAGGTTTACGTCCACGAATAGCTGTTTGGATATGCGTAATGCCAAGTTCTTGAACAAGTTCATCTGTATCCGAACTAGCATATGCAGCATCTGTGATGATTGTAGCCAATTCCGTTCGCTCTTTCAAGTTTGGTAAAGCTTCCATCAACAACTTGCTATCATCTGTATTATTAGGAGCGGTCTGTATGGAAGTAATTAATTGTAGTTTATTTTTGGGGTTGCATGTTTCGGTTACACTGGTGACATAGCCATAGTATTTATTTCCACGTTTTTCTCTATATGTAGCTTCCAGATCATCAGGTGACTGCATGCTGCTTGCGCT
The DNA here is from genome assembly GCA_964486515.1 of uncultured Eubacteriales bacterium. Classification (GTDB taxonomy): domain Bacteria; phylum Bacillota; class Clostridia; order Acetivibrionales; family CAZANH01; genus CAZANH01. The sequence continues at coordinate 1,096 of CAZANH010000238.1, read as the reverse complement.
CAACTTATCATTGGGTTTTGCAATGATACTTCTTTCTTTAGTATCTGTATTAGACTGCTCTACTTCATAGTGTTCTCTAAATACACGCTCTAATATTTTGTAAGCTGGTTCATCCCCATGCTCCGGTTTCAAATCATCTAATAGTCGTTGTATTAATATCCCAATCTGTTCTAATTTATCTTCAATTTCGTTTTTCTTCATTCGATATACGAACTGCCCCGCATGCCCTTTCAAATAAGGTGCATACTCTTCTTCGTATCGTTCTTTTTCCTCTTCTGTCAATATTCGATGTACTCGTTGCAATACTTCTACCAGCAACTGCACTCGTCCTACTTTCTGTATATTACTCATGACCTGCGTGCTGTCTTTTCTCAGTAGATTTGTTTTTACTTTATATTTTTCGATTTGCACATCTGACACTTGTTCGAATGCTTGATTTATTAAATTTACACCAGTCTCTTGGTGATAACGACTTAACCTCTCTCGAAAGTAATAAATCGTTCTCATTCCAAAATCACCTTCTCCTAACCGTCGATATCCCAATGCATATCGTAATTGGATATCATAATTAAAGTGATCCATCATCTCTTCATCCGTCCAGTCGTTTTCCGATTTGAGCGCCTCTAACGATACCAATACATTTACAGGCACATTTGGTCGTGATGGTATATCTGCATATAATACAGAAAATGGCTTTTCATCTAAGTTGATAAAATATACACTATAAAATATGCCCGCCCATGAGTTCTTCAACCTCTCTTGATACTTCTCGGGTAACTCATCAATATGGCTCGTTAGTGGTAATTGCAGATGTCGAGTGTTTTTCTTGAACATTGAACTTCTCTCTTTTGCTTGTTTTCCTACATTATATTAAACTTTTTCCATTTTGAGGAGGTATAATTTAGACCAGTTTTGTCCTATCGTTTTTGCAGTGGACTCATTGGATATTTCTTAAAAATTTTAAAAATTACAATATAAAACCAATATATGGTATAATGTTCCAAATAAGACAAGAAAAACCCCTTTAGATTTTTATAGGGGGAGATAACTTTAAAAGAAGGAATTCTATAAGATTTAGATAAACAAAGATAAATTT
>CAZANH010000237.1:0-7575 GCA_964486515.1 uncultured Eubacteriales bacterium | reverse complement strand
TTTATAAAACATTTCAGGATGTATTGAAAAATTTTTGTCAAGTGCTGCAATTTTATAGTTTATTTCAAAAAGCTTTGAGTATACGGGGTAAAATGTATACGTTATGTCCGGGAACATTATTGTCTCTCCTCTGTTGAAAAATGCCTTGAATGCAAAGGCAAGCACTTCATCTGAGCCGTTTCCAACAAAAACCATATCTTTCCCAATACCATAATAATCCGCAAGTGTTTTTCTTAATTTATCACATGCAGGTTCGGGATATAGCCTTAAATCGTTTAAATCAGTATTCCTCAAAACTTCAATTACCCTTGGCGAAGGTGGGTAGGGATTTTCATTTGTATTGAGCTTTATATATTTTTTTTCTTTTGGCTGCTCTCCCGGTATATAGGGAGTTATCCCCCTTACAACCTCACTCCAGTATCTTTTCATCAATACCTCCATAAGGTTCACATGACTGTGAATTTTTTACAACTACAATATATTGAAAATACTGTGTTGTTGCTCCCGTAGCCTTGCCTTCCATTAAAAAACTCCCTATTTCAAATGGTGATCTTTCGCCTTTTAACTTAAATAATGTTGCTTTTGCACCTGCATATTTTAAAAAAGGCTTTATGTGACTGAATCTTTCATTAAGCTTTTTATCAATATAGTTTTCTTCACCATCCGCCATATATCTGCAGTTATCATATACATATGCTATTGATAATACCTTTCCCTTGACAGGTGACCCTGAAGTATTCAACCGTGCCGCAATTGGCTGTACTCCTTCATATTTCTGATAAACATGCCAGATACCCCACTGACCAAAAAATTTTACATCTCCCAGCTTGTTATATATTTTAATAAAATTTTCATATATGCATCTCTCCCTGATTTCTAAAAACTCATCTTCTGCCGTATCATAAGCATTTATTCCATCCATTATATTCTCTAAAACCATAATAAACTTAAAATAATCCTCTTTGAGATATTCCTTATAAGCTTTTGAATTCTTACTCATATCAGAAATAAGCCTTCGTGTAAAATCTTCGTAATCAGAGGCATTACAATATTCTGTATCATATCCCTGAAGTTCCTTAATAATGTTTTCCAAATCTTTTGGCGGCGATGTTCCGGGCAGCAGCATGTTCAGATAACGAAATGCTGTTTTTGGTTTATGCTCAATATCAATACCTATTAAAATTATTTTTTTATTATCAGCAAGTGTACTGTTATATTTATAAAGTTCAACCCATTTTTTATAGGATTCCCTGCTCCAGGCGGATGTACCTTCAAAATCCTTAAATACCGTTTCCAATATGGTTTCATTGCCTGTTTCCATATACCTGTTCAAAAGCTCTGCTGTTGCGTAACTCATTTCACAAAGGCAATACCTTACATTGGCATACCTGTTTAAATATTTTAAAAACATAAGCTCAAGTGTAGTATTTACAGCTACACCATGTTCCTCTCCCGTAAGATAAACTTGATAATTCGGCAAATCGGGTTCAATAAGTTTAAACGAGGAATCATACTCATTTTCATCCATATTAATTACACAGTTGTTCTTTTTTATAAAATCCTCAATATCCCTCATTTCTTCTATTGATAGACATCCTGTTATTAATATCCAGCTCATTATTAATACAACAGCCATTTTAATCCAATGTTTTATCATAATAATATTCAAATTTTACCCTTCAACCTCCTCCAGCAGTATTATCCCATTATATCTTATCTATTCGACATATGCTAATATATTTCCTTTTTTTATTTTTTAGGATGAATGTTTTCACTTCTTAATGCAAATACTGCCGTAATCAGCCCAAGCATTATAATCAACGGTATTATTGTAAAAATCGCTTTCAGTGAATAATTTATTGATATCAGGCTTCCTAAAGTAGGAGATATACACCACCCAATACTTGATGTAAATCCCAGTATACCAAACAGCATTCCCCTTTTTTCAGCCGTTGTTTTTTCACTCAGGTGTGACATTAATACAGGTTCAACCCCTCCAATTGCAAAAAAGAGTATTCCGTATAAAACTGCAAATACCAATAAATTTTTTGAAATAATCAATGGTAATGAAAGTACTATACTTGACATCAGCAAAATGCAGATTACCTTGGTTTTTTTATACCTGTCACCAAGACGGCTAAGTGTAAGTCCTGCTAAAGCCGTAGCCAGACCTGTTGTTCCGCTTATTATTCCGGTAACTCTGGAAGATCCTTCAATCATTGAACGCATTTCCTGGACAAAAAGTGGAAGATACGGTGCAAATACAGTACGCGCAATTCTCACAAAGAGAAGGGTTATAAGCATGGGAATAACCGTTTTCGTTAAAACCGATTTAATTGAACCTTTTTTTCTTTCATCTGTACTATTACTATCAACTTTTTTAAACTCTTCAGTTTCCTTCACAAGAAACAATACAAGTAAAAAATCCAGGAACAGCATTCCTCCCCCCATCCAGAAACTCATACGGTAACCTGCATATTCGGCAAAAAAACCGCCAATTATCGGACCCAAGGAAAACCCAATGAAAGTTGAGGATGAAAGCAACCCAAGTGAATATGAAAGTTTATTGTCAGGAGTACCGCATGCCACCAGTGCCGATGAAGCAGTTATTGTTCCCGTAAATGCACCTTGTGCAAATCGCAGGACAATAAGCTGTTTAACATTTGAGACAAAACCCATAGCTGCTATAATAAAACCTGCAAAAAACATTGCTCTTAAAAGCATCAGCTTTCTGCCATACCTGTCGGCAAGAAAACCCCATACCGGTGACATGACTGCCATGGATACAGCAGGAGCTGTTGACAGAAGCCCTGAATACACTTTTACCTTATCAGGCTCTACTATACCCAATTCCTGTATGTAAAACGGCATAAAAGGTAAGCCGAAACCGAATCCTGTAAGTGATATTATTTGCGCAATCCATATTGTGTAAAGATTCAGTTTCCAGCGTTCCATATATAATCCCCCAATAAATAGAAAACAAGCATTTCAAATATAGGAAATATAATATACTTCTGATACAGTGTTTGTCAACAGTTACCTCGTTATATTGCGTTATATACAGCCAGTTTCAATTCTTTACCTATTATTTGTATTATTTGTATTATCACTCCCACTCAGCAAATCCATTCAAATACTAAGCATATCTGTTTAGTATTTGTAGCATTTTTATGCGTTTTGAGTACCTGAAATATGTATTATTCGACACTTGCCGATTTTTTGTTATCAAAATGTTATCACGTAAAACGGAAATTTACAATCCGTTTTACGTGGCAGATTGTTAGTGCACATCTTCATTCTGATTCAATGCATTGACTTTTTCAATAATTTCCTTACATAGCTCTGTGAAAAAGTCCAGCACTTGCGCATCCACATTGCCCTCATTTTCAGACACTATAGAGTAATGATCGCCAATTGAAAAATCCATTATTTCGTATATCTTTTCGGCGGTAATACTCCTTTTCTGTGCTTCAATTATATATTTTTCTTCTTTGTTAATATAAATCTTTAAAGTCTTGTCATTTTCCATGATAAGTTTAATTGTTTTTTCCATAAACTCTCAACCTCTTTTCAATTGTTTCTTTTCCACCGTCCATGTTCTGAGCAATAACCTCAAGAATATTTATTTGTTAATCTTCATACTCTAAGCATCCATTACTTATTGAAACTACTCCATTTTCGTTTTTAATAAAAATAACGTTGTCCACATCCAAATTAACTACCAATAACGGATTATGTGTTACAAAAATGAGTTGCTTTTCATTTCTAATTGCATTGAAATAACTTAGCAGTTTTTTACTTATATTGTTATTAGAGATATTATCTTCTGGTTGATCAACGATTAACACATTCCAATCTAGATTATCTTGTGTAAAAAACTTGTAATATGAAAGCGACATTTCGCCAAGCGTGTTTCCAACTTGTTGTTCAGCTCCATCCATAATATAATCTTTAGTTTTAGTAGCTTCAGTCAAAAACTTTTCAAAGTTCTCATTCCATTTTATGTCCACATCAGAAGGTGAAGTGCAATTTCTAACTGCCTCGGAGAATCCATCATAAGTATAAATGCTGTGCAATTTATTTATGCTGCTATAATCTTTCACAAACATTTTTGAATAAAAGCTGTCAATCATTGAAATACCATTGTACGAAGCTTCTCTATTAAAGTAAAATCCTCTTATGGGATTTTTTGATTCCCCCTTAAAAATAGGGGGTTCGCTAGGCCATGTGATACTTTCAGTTGATAATTTAATGGCCTCAACAACCGAGTCAATTAGTAATTGTCTTTTATTGTTGTACTCCTTTATTTCTCGATCTTTTGCTGATGAATTTTCTTTTGCCTTTCTCAAATAATCCTTGATACAACCATACATGATATTCTTTACTTTTGCTGCAATATCTACAGAAATCCATTTTCGCTCAATATCATCCCGAATTGAAGATAACTCTTTGCTTATATTTTCTAATTGGACTTTATATGATTTATAATAGTCATTATTAAGCAGTAAATTGACTTTAGTTACTAAATCATTGATTTCTTTGCGTGCATCTTCGTGTGGATTATTTGTTTTTTCAATATTCTTACTTTCAGTAATGTCTATATAATAGCTGTTTGCTTCCATTCCCTCTTCAAAAGCAATGGAATACTCTGAAAGAGCATTTATTCTGTCCTCTTTTTTAATTGATGACTTGATTCCTTGCTTCAACGCATCAGTATAATTTGAATATGCATACCTAAATGGTGAATCGTCTAGTTCTTTAAAATTATTTCCCTCGTCAGCTGTAAATAAGGTTTTTTCAATAAACTTTTCAATAATTTGACCCTGTTCAATATATTTAATTTTCGTAGGATCAATTGAACCATTCACCTGAAGGTTGTTACCGTTAATCAGTTTATTCACATGTGATTCTTTGGTCTTTCCATTTATCAATTTCAATAATGTAGTCTTACCAGATCCATTTTCACCTATAATTGCATTTATACCGTTTACAAGAGGAATGGATTGCTTTTGGAGGCTAATTCCACTAATAATACGCTTGTTTGTATTCTCACTACAGTTAAAACGAGTTTCAGGCGAAGTAACTGCCATCAGTAACCCCTTGAATGTAGGCATAATTTTGGCTCTCGAATGATGAAAGTCCAAATTTTGATTTTGCTTATCGTGAAATGGATAGCAACTCCAGTCATGACAGTCGCTCCCAGAAAATAGAGGCATTGGTAATGAAAGTTCCTTTAAATTATTGATTAAAATACCCTCAACTTTTGGCTTTTGAAACTCAAGTGCATTGATATATCCAATTTTTATTATTTCTTCCACACTAGCTATTGAATCACTCAATGAATTGTGATTACCGCTGTGATTATGAATATCTTTGTGCTGTGAAGCAATTAATATTGTGCCAAGACCGATTTCTTTTAAAATATCCTCAAACTTACTTTTAGAGTATACGGCTTCCACATCTGTTAAGCAGTTGCCCTGTAAACTCTCTTCTATTGCCTTAATCTTGGTGGAATCGTCTTTAGTGTCAAATATTGCAATGATGTGACATTTTTTCATTGTATCATCAAGTTTCACATCAAACTCAACACCAGCTAAAACTGCTTTTACATTTGGATATGGATTATCTGGCTGATGCAAAATCTGATTTATTTCTTGGTATAATTTAGCATCAAAACAATTGTGGTCAGTAATTGAGAATAATGCAACTTTATTTTCCTCTAGTTTTGTAAGCAGGACATGAATGTTTTCTTTTGTTGATTGATCGACAATCCCCTCGCTTTCTTTATATGCACTGGCTTTCGAATGAATGTGTAAATCGAATTTTATAACCGAGTTTAGCATCATTACCACCAGCATGACCCTCCTTTCAATCTTCTCACAAAAATCAGTTCAGTAAGCGACACCTTTATCATCAGCGTGGCATTTTGCTTCACTATAAGTCCGCCAAGATGCAAATAACATCAGCACATGTGTTTTTATGATACTTCCATCGTTACCTTTTTCAATAGAGCACATGGTATTTCTGTGGGCAAAGTTCTGCGTCCAAGGATCTTCCTATTAGCCATGCTATTCCACCTCCAACTTCAACTGCTCCGGCGCCACTCTGTTTTTTGCAAGGTAAGTGAAGCTTGACTGCAGCCGGACTTCATTATGTGATATAAGTACATACTCCCATGGTTTACCGCCATTATCAACATTCCACTCAGTGACAGCACGGCAGTATTCTTGCCCGGCAATTGCCTTTTCCCAAGTATCACCAGACTTATTCTGCATTGCTTTTTGAACCTCATCAGAGGCCTTTGTTTCCACCATATAAATGGTATCAGCAGTTTCAACAATAAAGTCCGGTTCATAACGACTTATTCCACCTAGCCCATAATAAATATTGAACTGCTTCGCTGAAGGCCTCATCCACTTAAGAACAGCAACATCATTCTCCAGCACTATCGAAAAAATACGCTCTGTATTGCTATCAAACTTATACAACGTATGGCAAGCTTTTTTGAAACCTTTGAATATCTTGGTTTTAACTTCAGAGGGAGGCAAACTGGCACGTAAATCGTAGAGGTCATCAGACTTGAACTTGCCACCAAAACCAGCTTCTATACGGGTAAACGGGCGCATGCTTGAGGCTCTGTAGTTGGTTTCCTCTTTGTAAAAGTGCTCATTCATCTGGGCATAGATAATTTGCGCCAAACTACGCTGACGGTCACGCATAACCTTTTCTGTTTCCTCAACAGTTAAGTATGATAAGAAATGTTCCTTTGCGTCCGCTATAAGTGAGTAAATAAGCTCAGATGAAGTGCAATAATCTACATTGTCGTAAACGATTATGTGTCGCGCAATCTCATTTTCAACTGTATCATTTTTGGGAAACATGGCAAATTCAGTATTGTACTCGAAAGTCGCGCCGTCTTCATGTAACTCCGTCCCTATAAGCGTATCATCCGAAGGGTGCCATTTCATATTGCGAGTGTCCAATTTAAAACTATAAAAACCGTGTTTCACCTCTGTAAAAGGCTGCACCACTACCTGTGGAATAGGAATAACATTTTCAGTCAGCGCCTGCGTGCAAGTCTCAATTGCCTTTTCAACAACGGCAGTCAAGTCCTCCTTTTTTAATTCGAGCGTAGGGAATTGGCAGATAGTTTCAGTTATTATACTGGTATGTACAAGTTTTTTCGTTTCTTCATCCTTGGTTGCATCATAAGTTTTAACTTGCTTGCCAAGTTCCATGACCGTTCTAGAAGCAAGGCGAGCGACAAATTGGGCTACTTGCGTCGTTTGCTCCGGAGGCTTACTGACAACATATTCAGACGCAGTTTCCTTCAGGGTAAGGACGAGCTGCTCCGTGAAACTTTCCGCATTCGTCAGTTCATCGTATACGGTCGTCAATTCTACTGTTTCTCGCTGTTCATCATTTTGAGGTTCAGCGGGGTCGATATAGTAAACCCTTCTTACAAGCGAATTCGGGTCATTGGCAAGCTTGACTATCGCTTCATATCGGTCGTGGCTTACAATCGACAGGCGGTCAACTTCATCTTCTCCCGTTCTTTGTCCATAGGGCAGACGT
>CAZANH010000236.1:0-2517 GCA_964486515.1 uncultured Eubacteriales bacterium | reverse complement strand
TGGATGTAGAATAGATCTCCCAAGAATAGAAATCTGGCATAAATCATTTGTTTATTTCAGCCAGCCTTGTAAATAACAGTTGAAAAGTGTACAGTTTTTTAACTGAAAACTGTACAGGCAAAACGGAGTTAAAAGTAGCTAACTTTTTTTTGTTTTATCATCGATTTTTAATTTTTCCTTCCTCCAATTTTGAGTTTCTCTAAGTCTGTATGATGTTCCGTTCATATTAATCAAATAAGCTTTGTGGGTAAGTCTGTCAACCATAGCCGAAGCGAGTATTGGATCAGCAAAGATTTCGTTCCACCTGTCAAAAGACAGGTTTGTAGTAATAATTATTGCTTTACGCCCTGTCCGTAATGAGATATGATTAAAAAGAGCCTCCGCACCTTCTTTGTTGAATGAGATGTAACCGAACTCATCGCATATAACCAGATCATACTTTTCGAACTGTAATTCAAGTTTATGGAGCCTTTTTTCGGATTGACATTCCCTGATCTGGGTAAGTAAATGAGGGACGGAAGTAAACAAAACGGAGTATCCCTTCAGGCATGCTTTTATTCCCAGGCCGATTGCGATATGGGTCTTCCCGGTTCCGGGATTTCCGGCTAAAACAACATTTTGAGCCTTTGTAATGAACTCCAGCGATTCCAGCTCAGGCAAAACAATCGCTATATCCTCAGGCAGTTGCTTACGGTTTAGATCTTCCAGATATTTTAATTGAGGGAAGCCCGCTCTTCTAACCTGGGCCTTACGGCGGTTTTCTTCCCGAAGCTGCTTCTCTGTCATAAGAAGGGATAGTAAAAACTGATCATATTGCCAGTTTTCCTGGATGGCTGTTTGTATGGTGAGTTGCAGCGATGACTGCACTGCAGACATTTTCAGACTTTTCAAACAAACACTTAACTGGTCTTTTACCGAAACATTTAATTGTTCTGACAAATTTGTATTCATAAAGAAGTATTTAAAAGTTGAGACAATACTTTCAGGTTTTCCTGTGCAAATCTGGTAATCTCGGTTGACTGAACCGGCTGAAGGGTATCATTATTTTCCAGAATCACCTTTATATGACTTTGTGTAACATTTTTTACACCTTTTCTTTCGGCAATTAAAGCTGCCTGACAGAGCTCATCGTAAGGAATCTCCTGCTGATGGGCATATATGAGCAATTCTATAAATGAGCGTTCATTTCCTACGAAGTGTCTCTGATAAAGCTTGCGAAGATCCTGAGGAGCTTGCTGCAGGGCCACAGAATGGCTTAAGGCCCCTGGTTTAACCTTGAGTATATCCAGATAGTGCATGATGTCAAGGATCCATTTGGGCTCATAGGAACGCTCATGACGAGCTATCAGAGTCTTTGGATTCTCCGCCGTATCATATACCAGGATACTATGACTAAACATCTTTACCCATACAGACCCTTTTATATATTTGCTTGGGACCGAATAATGCGAGTTATTCAGGGAGAAAGTAGAAAGCTTATCAACTTTATGTGTCTTGGCTTCAAAGCATGCCATATCGCTTGTTAGAGGCGCCAGGCTATTCTTCTCCTGGACAAACAGGTTCCGGATTCTTGGCTCGGCATTCAGCTCGTTACATATTGAGAGAAGATACTGGTTTGCCTGTTCAAGGGATTCGAATCGGTCTTTTATGCTAAAGGCTTTTCTTCGCAATACTTCCACGGCACGTTCCACATGGCCTTTCTCATTGCCACTTGCAATATTGCAAAAGCGATAATTGAAACCATAGAAGCCGGACATGCGCACCAGCGCATCGGTAGGTTTTTTTTCATTACCTGTAAATTTTTTGATCGCTACACGCATGTTGTCGTAAACCATCATGCCAGGAATCCCCCCAAGATATCTGAAGGCCGACACATGAGATTCCATAAAAGCGAGCGTATCCTGTCGGTAATATAAAGCACCCCACCGGCCATTACTGCACAAGGATACCGCTGCTATATAAAGCCGTTGCAATTTTCCACTGATGAAGATATTGACTTCCCCCCAATCAAACTCGCAATTCTCACCGGGGATGTACCACTGCTTGATAAAACCTTCTTTTAAAGGTGGGTTAAATAACTGAGTTTTTCTGACCTTGGCATAATTACATACGGTTGTGTAAGAGATGTCACATTCTTGCTTTTTCAGTTGTTCATAAATGTCGTAGTTCAGCATTTGTTGCTTTTTTCTTCCAGTTCTGGACTTGATAACATTATCCTTCAAACAATTGTCAATGTATTCCATCATGAATTGGCTCAGTTTTCTTTTTTGCCGACCAGAGCTGTTGTACTTTGGTTTTTCACACAAAAAGTCTTCCAGGGTACCATCTCCGCTGCTTTTTTCCATTGCCGTTTTGTAGATTTTCGCCCACTTACGTACTGTTGTTCTGCTAAACTTAGTCTTTCTGGCGATCTGGGATTCATTATATCCCTGTCTGAGTAATGAAATAATCTCGTTTTTAGTCATTAAGGTAATCATTTAATCCGGGCGTTAGTTACGACCGGAAGTTAATAATAAA
>CAZANH010000235.1:0-7169 GCA_964486515.1 uncultured Eubacteriales bacterium | reverse complement strand
TCTCTCCTGAATATACATATCGTTAAAATATGAAGTTAAACCTTCTACAGTATACTTTACGGTGTAAACTACGAAATTCGTATTGTCTTTATCAACATGAGCTTCTGTTATCAATGAATTCATGGTATAACTGTTTCCGTTGAGTTTTACCTCCTGTTTCCATGAATTTCCGACTCTTACAGGAGCCTTTAATATAACCATACCCTGAAATATTGAGTTGACTTTCTTTTCCCCGCTTCTTGTGTTTTCTGTCACATTTTCGGTTATGGTAAAATTATTTTTATCAAGCTCATATTGTATTTTGAAATTTCCCGGTACGCCGCTGCCGTCTCTAAATTCGCCGTTAAATTCATATATAATCCCTTCCGGTTTTAAGAAAGTGTTTTCCCATGTAACCACATGGGCATATTCCGCCAGCCCAAAATATCTGAGCACTGTTTTTTCAGGAGGCAGTAAAGTTTTCAACTCCCTTTCCATTGTATATCCGCTAGCATTCTCATATATGAAATATCCTATATCGTATTTATCCGCTCCTGATACAAACAATCTTTTAAATGAAACAATCCCGGTTTCCTCTCTGATTTCCCTCTCCTCATAATATTCACCCTGTTTTTGTTCATAACGTACACGATATGTTATCAAACCGTTATCCATGACATCCGTTATTTTACACTCAAGTTCCACTTGAACATTATCCTTGTTAACAACACTCTGTGTCCATGTATTACCTTTTTCAAGCGGGGTTTTTATAAGCACAAGGTTCTTGAATTCCGCATCCATTAACTTTTCGCCTTTAATGTTTTGAATAAGTTCACCCTTGGAAATCACGTATTCTGCATTCATTGAGAAATCACCCTGTGCTTCACCGCCCGACATATCATCAACACTCCCAGTTATTTTAAAACAGGTTTTTTCGTTTGCCGTACTGATTTCATTAAGAGTCATCTGATGCCCATACTCCGCAAAACCTGAATATTTCCATGTATAGTCTTCACGCTTTGGGAGCAAGCTCTTTAAAGCAGTATTTTCCTTTGAAAAATCAGTTTTTCCTTTACTTTCTTCCGGAATTAATGGTTCTGTAGTTTCATGTTTGTCTGTTCCTTCTTTTTTACTTTCACCTGTATCTTCAGGTTTGGTTTCATTGCCTTTAATGCCGCATCCTGCAATAATAGCAAGTATCAAAACCATTACAATCGATATTTTATATATATGCTTCATATATTTTTTTCCCCTTATACTCATAAATATTTTTCATAATTATTCTGCCCAACATTATCCGGTGCTATTATTATATCAGTAAAATATTCTGAAAGTCAAAATTTATGCAGTTTTTAAGCGGTTTTTACTCAACTTTCCGGCATATCTTTATCATGCAAAATATTATTGTTATGTATGATAATTACTGGTATAATGAATTTGTGTTACATAGAAGAAACTCCATGTTAATTTTGGTAAGCAGATTTTTCCTACTAAAGGATGATAGGATTATGAGGTTATCCACTTGGGCGATGAACAGAATAGTAGAACAGGAAATGGCGGGTAACAACGCCAGACTGGATGCATTAAGGGCAAAAGGGAAAGTTTTGATGATGGATGTACGTAATATGACGGATAAAGACATCCTTGATAAACTGAATTCCATTGGTTTAAGTATCAACAGAGAGATCGTGGGCGAGCTGTGCATAAAACATATTTCTGCGGAAAGCTTGGCAATGTGGCTGGAAAAAGACAGAAAAATTGAAAAACTTCAATGAAGATTGGATATGGTTGGGAATTAGAGTGCTATGGGAAAGGTGGTTTCCGAAAATTTATAATCTTGAAATGCTGGATGATAAAATGCAAAAAGGTTATCGAAAGTTCCTGAGCATAGGCTGCTGGAACGTATCAAATATGATGTGTTGGAGGTTTGGGGCGAGACCTGGGAAATCATAAAGAATATAATGGATAAACATGAAATAAGCGATATAGAATCATTTGATAATATTTTCGGTGGGACCCAAAGCATTTATAATTGGTCGATGGACTATGACATGGAGCTTGAGAATACAATATTTGAAAATCTGGAATTTGCTCAAACAAGGATTGATTTTTGTACTGAATATATTGAGAGATATAAAGACAAAAATGAACATAACATTAAAGAAATGATGAGAAATGTGGCCGGTACCTATTTCCGAAAAGGAAATATTGATATCGGAGAAGAACTACTATCCAAATATCTCAAAAACGATCCCAGATGGGGATGGGGTTGGATAGAATGGGCGGACAATACTATTTATATGAAGATAATGGGATTAAGGATACCGATAAGGCTATACGTATTTTAAAGCAGGGACTTGATGTAGAAGGGCTCAATGACAGACGATATGTACTCGACAGACTGCATGATATTTATATTGATATGGACATGCAGGATGAAGCGAAAGAGGTAATGAAGGAAATAAACCAAATTAGAAGCAAAAATCAAGTAAAGCATTCAAATGGTTTTATTATTGAGGCTTCTGATAAAAACATTCCTTATGCTCTCAGAAATAAGATTGGTCGTAACGACCCATGTCCGTAGCGGTAGTGGAAAAAAGTATAAAAACTGTTGTGGAAAGTAGGTTGATATTCTCCCCTCCGTAAACGAACATGTTTTCTTCCTTCACATGTCCGCCTATGCGAATTCTCCACAAGCTTATACGGCCTGCCCGACCGACTTCTTTATATTTACTGCTGTATTATAGTCAGTAAATATAAAGCTATTCATACTTACATCTTTTCCCTCCATATTCTACCGCTTGATATGCAAAACTTGTTTGACCCTAACGGAAAGTTTATCTGAACATTTTCACTGCTCAACTGCTTTTTGCAATAACAACTGGCTGTTTCCATAAAAAGGTACATCGGTTTTTCCTAAAACACTTGCTGGTATTGAGGTTAGTTCGTTTAGGTTTTCAATAGGTACAAGTACCGTTTTTGCACCGTTTTCTGAAAGCAATGATACTTTATCAGCAAAAAACAGGGATTTTTCAATGGCTCCGCCTATTGAGATGTCACCTAATACTGCTAAACCTGCTTTCAGATTTTTATTGTATATAGCCGAAATAATTGCTACATAAACTGCCCCGCCTATACCCTTGCTTATATGCGGGCCCAAAAGGCTGGATATCTGGACATTTAAATCATATCCTTTCAAGGTGTGCTGTTCGCTGAGAATAGTTCTCTCATTTGCTCTTATATAGCTATATGTGTTTTTGACATTCTCTTTTATTTCGTGACTGTTAGTTCCTGTAATATCCAACTTTCCGGTCCCTTTCAAGGCAACGACTTCAATTTTAACCAGTGAGTTGTTATCCCCTTTACTGGTTGAGGTATAACACAAGCCCGGAGGCAAAGGATTTCTTTCAATTAAGTTACTGCCGCGTTCTTCAGGCAATCCGACAAATATCTCCTCCTGTGTTTCCTTATCTATATATGAAAAGTTTGTGTCCCAGAATTCCATTCCGCCAATACGTTTTAACTGTTCTTTGACCCTTCTTCTCATTTCAAAAGCCAACGTTATGTATTCCCTTATATCTTCTTTATTAAAAACGCCGTCAGGATGAAGTAGTTTGATCAGCCCTGATATAATCCTTCTTACAGACCTTGAATCTCTCTGTTTTAAATGGTGTCCCAAAGTATAATATTTGTCTATGACATCATAATATGTGGTTTTTCTTTGTGCTTTCAATGCCTCTGAAAAAAAGTCCGTACTGAATCCAAAGTGTTTGGTAAAATTGTCAGGACTGAATTTGGTTATTTCCCAACCAGGTAAAAACAGATTTATCCGGTCCAGAAATGCCGTATCACTGTTTACTTCATCTGATAGAGGGCTGAATAAATGAGAAGTTTGAAGAACGGTTTCGACCGGTTGATTAATATTTCCGTTATATATTATTGATGCGTGACCGGAAATTTCTCCTCCTCTTCCCCCTCTTGAAAAAGATCCGGATTCCATATAATCTTTCATTAATGGTATAGCGTCCCTGTCTCTGAAAAGCTTGTCGGTACTTTCGTCAAAACATACCGCATCCCATTCACCAACTGTTCCGACACGCCCTGTCGTATTATTGACAAAAAGCTTGGGAACTGTGCCCTGCCCACCGGAAATCAGCAAAGCATACGGGGTCATTTCTTTATATATGTATGACTTTCCAGAAGAACGAGGTCCTAACTCGACCATGTTAAAATTTGTTTCTACCAGCGGTATCAGTCTGAGAAGCAGAAGCATTTGCTTTCTTTCATCTATTCCTTCACTGTCCGGTTCATACCCCGCGCTTCTTAAAAGCAACCTCTTCCATTCTCCCGTGGTGAATTCCTTTCTTTTCAGCTCAAAATTTTTATTGTCAAAACTTGACAACTGTATTGGTTTGATATCCTTGACGACGAAAGGGTATACTGTTGATCCTATTGATATCATAGGATCATATTCCATTTCTATAATTGCCCATATGCCGCCTAAAAGCATTTTTTCATGCTTCTTGACAAGTTCATCGCTTATATTGGCTTTCTTAATGTTGCTATTGCTTATGGTTGCCCAGAATCGATCTCTCTGCGGGTCAAGTTCCACTGATATTTTATCGATAATACTATACCTTCCTTTATCTCTGAGCTTTGATTGTATCAATGTACTTTCTTCCGGATTCACATAATGGTCATGCAGGATCTTTTTCACATTCTCTAATCCTTCATTTATCTTATTCTCATCCTCAGTGCTGCAAGTATTAGCCAGCAGGTATTCCAACACAAAGGTCGGTACATTTGCACCACCTTTTATAAGCACAGCCAGATCCTTTTTTACCACGTATCCTCTGAAATGCTCCAGAGCTTTTTTATCCAAAAGGTCCAATACCATGAACTCCCCCTCCTAAACCAAACCGTCTAAATTTCTGGCGTTTGATTTTTTCACTATGGCAATATCCAGTTGTTCGTGTGTTTCAGCATCTATTAAAACAGCTTTCAATTCAGTGTTTATATCAGAAGAAAATTCTATCTCTGTTGTTTTGCCTGCCTCTATATTAATGATATTGCTGCTTCTATAGCTAATATTGTCTTTATAAAGCAACACCTGCACTTTACGTCTATAGGAAAACAAATCATGTCCTTCCGATGCTTTTAATTTTACAACGAAATTATTTCCTGTTATCTCAGTCAGCTCCGGCTTATTGCTGAATATTACTTTCAATCCTGACAGAAGTGATCTTCTTTTTTTGAATATAAAATCCGGGATGATTATCTCCTGTGGGGTAAAACCGCCATGCGAATAACCATAATCGCCCTTTGATCTGAAAGGCCGATGACTTTTCGAAACATATAAATATTTATATTCGCCGTACTCTTTTTCAAACTCTATCCAATAGCTGTTATTCTGCCTTGAAACTGTTCTTATAAACCTTTCATGCACTTTATTCTTTCCATGCACATCCGGCGGTATTTTATCGGATTCGGCCAATACGCCGGTTAAGACAAATCCATGATCCGTTATCAAATGGACTTGTTCATATCCTATATCAAGCAATTGGGTAATTTTTTCAGACAAAACAGTTTCAAACTCATCAAACAGTTTTATTGCACCCTGTTGGAGTTTTTCCCCAGTATAATCAATATCTTTATATGTAAAAACAATTATATCTGCATTTTCACCATAACTTAAATCTTCCAGATACGAATATTTAATGTATCTGCCTGCAGCTTCACTCAGTTTTTTTTTGCGATCCTTGTGATCTGATAAAACCACTCCATCTTTTGTATATAAAGAGCTCATGTTATTCTCGGTTTCAGACGGTACATCAGCGAGCATTGAATGTTTCTTTACCTTTAACTGATCCTCCAAGGAAGAAGCAATATAGTCGGCAATCTCATAACGAAGACCGTCTGCCACAATAACAGCTGACTTCTTGTCAGATTTTTTTATCAAATTGACCAAATAGCCTTTTTGGTCGGATTTATACTCGTTAGAGTATTCGAACCACTTCTGCAACAATTCATAATTAAGGTTTTCATAATAGCCCTGAAGAGGAAGGATTATTCTTTCTTCCGATAAAAATATTGAATATAATTTCCGGATGGCCCTGTCAACTTTCGAAAATTGACTTGTATAAAACTCTACAACTTCATTTAAAGATTTACATGAAGTCAACAAGGCTGTATCAAACTCAAATAGAACTATAATATCATCCCACCATACCGGTACGAATCTTGGTACTTTTTTGCTGTCAACACGGGTTTTTATATAACCCAGTTTATCCATAACATAGGATTTGTCTACCAGATTATCTATAAGCTGACCTAATTCCTTTAAATCTATAGCATTGAAACAGTGGTCGGGGTGGACAGCCCATGGGTCTACAGATTTACTTGCCTTGTGTTTTGAGATATATTTCATTAAAGACGGCCTATAAGTATCACTGTCAACCCATTTATAGTAGATTCGCAGCAGTTCATCCGAAATATTATTGTTTTCAAGCCCTTCGAACAGTTTATTTACAACTTCTTCCGCCAGTATGCCAGGGTTCTTTTTAATGTATGGCTGTTCCAATATATCAAATAATTTATCTTCAAACATCCTGTATACATCAACATCCATATCATTGGAAAACCGTTCCGGGTCATCAAGAAAGGGAATAAGTTCATGCTCAAGACTAACCAAATCCTCTAATTCTTGAAGTATCCTTTTCCACCAGGCTATATTCTTTCCAATTCCAAGTTTTCCAGCAATTAAAAGCGTTTTATTGTCCATTTTTATCTGTAGGCCTGTATTTGAGAACAGCTTCTTTTTTAGCCATTCTGCAGGATCACTCAAATCAAGGCATCCATGCGTAGTGCAATAATCATATAAAAAACTCAGTTTATCAGTTTCACGGGTAACATAAAATATGACCTTGTCCTGTTTATAAGTGGTTTCAGCTTCATATCTTAAAAAAAGCTCTTCCTTGACTGTCTGCCATGGTTCTGTTAAAGAACTGTCTGTTTTAAGCAAAACATATCCTTTATTTTCAAGCATTTTCAACAAGAATCCGCATTGAATACCAGGGTCCGATATAACCACACGATTGCGTTTTCCTATCAGGAATTCAATATCCTCTATAAACCATTTCTTTGTCATTACCAATCCGCCCTTAAATATTTTTCCAACTGTTTTTCATTCA
>CAZANH010000234.1:0-4614 GCA_964486515.1 uncultured Eubacteriales bacterium | reverse complement strand
TATTATAGCATAAATGTTATTATATAACTGTTGTATTCTGTTATTATTAGGAATTCGGTTATTTTTGATGCTTTTAAAAAAATTCATGCTTCAGCTCTGCATCTCCTTGTTTTTTATTTACAATCCACACAAAAAGGAGTATACTAAAACCATGGCATACTTTATATGGGATTGCATTTTATGTAAAAGGTTCTATGGCAGTAACAACTCAGCAAAGGTTTGCTGCCTTGGAACCTTTTTACCATATATGAAATTGTTCGCATTCTCCCCTGCAAATCATATATCCTATTTATTACTTTTATTTTTTTTTCATTATACATAAAATTTTGGTATTTGTCAAATATTACTTTTTGTCACATTTTGTTGTAAATTGCGTTTGATGCCTTATTGCTATATTACAAGGATAAATTTTTTTGAAATTTTTTCTAATCTGTCTTTATACTCTAATTACAGTTCCATCCTTAAAGGTAAATTTTACATCATCTTCAGCATAAACAGTCACTTTATCAATGACGGCATGCCAAAGAGTCTCATCAAATTCTGATATAATCATATCTTTCTTGAGTAAAGCTGATATAAAAGTTTCAAGCTTTTTCTGCTTCACATGACGACCTTGTCGCTGTTCTTCTACCTTTTCCAGCCTGTCTACAATCTTTTCATATCTCGCTGCCAGACCATTATAGCGTTTATTATATTCTTCCTGGTCCATAGCGGATTGGGCGTTTTCTTCAACACACTGACGTATCATTTCTGAAACTACCTCAATCTCGTTCTGCAGCTTATCAACTTCTTTATCCGATTCATAAGTATCCGTCAGTACCTTCTTTATAAGCCTGCAGTTTTCTGCTATTTCATCCCTATTTGTAATAAGTTGATTAAATGCATCTACAAATAACTGCTTAAAGGTTTTTTCATCAAAATGGGGTGTACTGCATTTATCACCTTTGAATTTATGATTACACTGCCAGATAGTTCGGCGATATTTGCTTGTGGAGTGCCAAACCTTCGAGCCGTAGAAACTACCACATTCACCACATACTATCTTGCTTGAAAAGCAACTTGCTCCGCTATGATGTCCTTTATTTTCTTTACGGCGCTTCATTTCATACTGGACCATCTCAAATACATCAGGTTCAATAATGGCCGGATGGCTGTTTTCAACATAATATTGAGGAACCTCACCTTCATTAGACTTTGTCTTTTTGGTTAAGAAGTCCACTGTGAAGCTCTTTTGAAGTATTGCATCCCCTTTATATTTCTCATTTGTAATGATACTTTTTACGGTACTATATTGCCATTTCCTTTTTCCTGATGGAGTTGGTATTCCTTCTGTTGTAAGGTATTTAGCAATACCTGAAGGTGTCTTGCCTTCAAGGAAAAGTTTATAAATCAACCTTACGATTTTAGCTTCAGATTCCACTATCTTGGGTAAGTCATCCTCTCCCTTTTCATAGCCAAGGAATCTCCCATAAGGAAGGCTAACCTTGCCATCTGCAAAACGCTTTCTTTGTCCCCAGGTTACATTTTCAGAGATACTTCGGCTTTCTTCCTGGGCCAGGCTTGACATGATGGTAATCAACAGTTCTCCCTTGCTGTCCATGGTATATATGTTTTCCTTTTCAAAGTACACTTCAACACCCTTTTCTTTAAGCTTCCGGACTGTAGATAATGTGTCAACAGTGTTTCTGGCAAATCTGGAAACTGACTTTGTAACAATGAGGTCAATTTTACCGGCCAGGGCATCATGTATCATCCGATTGAAACCATTACGTTTTTTTGTGCTGGTTGCCGAGATTCCCTCATCGGTATAAACTTTTACAAAATCCCAGCCTTCCTTTTCTTGAATGTACCGAGTGTAATAATCAACCTGTGCTTCATAGCTTGAAAACTGCTCTTCTGTACCGGTTGATACCCGGGCATAAGCTGCTACCTTTCGCTTCTCTTGTACACTCTTTTTTGTTGAAGAAAAACGTATTCTTGTCGCAGGAATAACTTTAACTGATTTTGCTGTGGCCATTAGCCTTCCCCCCTTCTATTAAGTTCTCTCTCCCTTGCTTTTTGGCGAGCAGCTTCATCCCAGCTTTCCCTGCGTGAGCGGTCTTTCCATATACGTTTGACTTGTTGTCCGTCATTGAGAATATAAATAAGAACGTTAAACTCCGGTACAACTATTCTCTTTACCCTATTTTTGAGAACTGTCTCATCAAACTGTGATATCCCAAGAACTTCATTGGTTGTTGAAATAAGAGTCTCTTCAGGTATTTGTTTCGTATGGCAGACGGCCTTTCCCTCATTAAGATAGGTAGAACAGTTCCAGGCAGCCCGATTATTTGATTTTTTCCGTCTGTAATTCTTCCCACAGTGTGGACAATAAATCATACCGGAAAATGGATAGCAGCGAGTTGACGGATTCTTTGTAGCACTCTTTTTCTTATTGCTTTCGTAGATATCCTGTGCTTTTTGAAATGTCTCAATATCAATTATAGCAGGGTGAGTTGCTTTAGCATAATACTTTGGCAGCTCTCCTTTATTTCTCAGAAGTGTTTTTGTCATATAGTCTGACACATATTTCTTTTGCAAAAGTGCATTTCCAGTATACTTTTCATTTCTAATCATTTCAATCACCCTGTTAATGGTCCATTTGCCACCAAATACTCTTCGGATACCTTCCTTTTGAAGCCTTCTGGCAATATCTACAGTGTTTACACCTTTGATGTAATCTCGAAAGACTGAGCGTACAACTTCCGCTTCCTCTGGGTCAATCTCCACTTTACCATTTTTTATGCAGTAACCAAACATGAACCTCCAGTTTACTACCTCCCCTTGTTCAAATCGCTTTCTTATCCGCCACTTTACATTCTCACTTACCGAGCGGCTTTCTTCCTGTGCAAAAGAAGCAAGTATGGTAAGCATCAGCTCCCCATCCCCGCTTATAGAATGAATATTTTCTTTTTCAAAAAACACATCCACATTAAGAATCTTAAGCTCCCGGACTACTTCCAGCATGGTTAAGGTGTTTCGTGCAAGTCTTGATATGGATTTTGTAATAACCATATCAATAAGGCCGGACCGACAATCAGACAGTAATCTTTGAAATTCTGCCCGATCATGTTTGGTACCGGTTAATGCTTCATCCGCATATACACCAACATACTCCCAATCACGGTGCTTTTGGATATAGTTACTGTAATAGCTGACCTGAGCCGAGAGCGAATGGAGCATTGCATCTTTGCCACTGGATACTCTGGCATATGCTGCTACTCGTTTTTTTTTATGTAGCTTTGGTGCCACAGGGGATATTTTTTTAATAATCCTTTCCATAAAAGCCCTCCTTTCAGTATTACATATTACCTCTGCAACCCGCTTATATCAAGCTATACCCCTGCATAAGCTGCCCAATAACGGCCTATATTTTTTAAACATTATTGTATCAATTTTCTTGTATTCCTGTTTTGATATCAGACCTTTTTTGACCATATTTCTTGCAATAGAAACCATTACTTGATAGTTTTTTTCACGCTCAAACTGTTCCTTACTCATACTTCTACCTCTCTTTGTTCTACTTGTTTACCAAACCTGTCCTTGATGTAACAGGAGTGACAGCAGTATTTTCGTTTTTTATTACCATAGCTGTTAAAAGGTTTTGAGCATCCGGCACATTCCAAATGGTATATGGCCTTGCGATTCACCATATCAGTATTACTGTTCCACCACGCCATACGGCACTTATCAGAACAAAATTTTCGTTGTTTAACACCATCAATTTGTTTAATAGGTTTTCCACAGTTTTTACAGAAAGAACTCATTTCATTTTCTGCAGTGTTTTCCTCATCTTGTGAAACTTCAGCCATACCTCCGAGGTCATTTCTCCTGCAGTAAGATTTTATTGTATTTACAGATATGTTAAGACAGGATGCTATCTTTGAGTAGCCCATGCCTTCACTAAGCATACGCTGTATTTGTTCCTTTTGAAATAAAGTCATGTGGCTCTCACCCCTTTGCTAAAAAAAATAAGAGATTCAGGTTTTTTCCCAAATCTCTGCAAATGAATTTCAACGATGTTTCTAATACCCTTTCTTTTCTGTCGGATTATTGAAAATTGCAAAAGCCGACAGTACTGCAAAAATTAAAGCCGTTAATTCTTGAAAGCTCTCCTCTGTAAGACCGATAGGTTCAAGCAGTCCATAATTTTTCAATATAAAAAACACAAGTGCTGCCACTGCCGACCACGCTACTTTACTTCTCCATCTTGACTGTTTCATTTACATCTTCCTCCTCTCCTTATCCATTCCAACGTCTCTTTGGCCCGGTATCCACATGAATAAAAGTCTTGTACCTCCCTATCCCTCCATCGCCAAAATACTTCTTGGCCAAAGCATAGAGCTCATCTATCGAAACATTACTGCTCTTAATATCAGCCGCCTGCCCACGCATATGATAGCTTTTTTCAGCACCACCAATGCGCTTGTTGTAGTCAGGACACCTGAAACCTGAAGCAATATTTGGTTCTTTCTTTTTTTGGGATATTGCACTCCTATTGGTTAATCTCGGTAAAAACAGAACATAAATATGAAAGACAGCAAGCATACATTTTCTCTATGGGATTTTACGTAA
>CAZANH010000233.1:0-4495 GCA_964486515.1 uncultured Eubacteriales bacterium | reverse complement strand
GCGATAATCCGGTTGAACCAAGTATAAGCAACTTCCTCCATTACCGGTTCGTAGCCCTTTTCTTTAATACGGTTGACCAGGTTTTCTCTTTGTTTCAGTTCTTTTCCCATAAGTTTGGTTTCTACTCCGATATGAGTTGGAAATATGGCATAACCCTGACCTTTATTTACAGCTTCGGTAATATTCTCTTTTGTTATTCCTATCCTGGCTGCCTTGTCTTTAACCGATGCAAGAAGTTTTTTTCTTGCTTCAATTGCAAAATTCCTTATTGCTGTCTTATTCACTTAAAGCGTTCCTCCCCCTGTTACATCAATAAATTGATTACAACATCCTCTTTTTCACCAAGTTCTTTCAATAACCTTGTTTTTAATAACCGAATGAACTCATCTATATCATCTTCCTTTTCAATGGTTACTGTCTTATCCATGGTAATATACCTCAAGCTGATGTTTTTGGTTTTTTTGGTTATAAACTTTTTAGGTACCTGGCTTATTTTGTCCGGTTCTTGTTCTTTTTGCTTGTATTGTTCTGCCAAAGTTTTTTCATAATCAGTAATTTCATTAAGGCATCTTATTTTCAACGCATCGCTTTCATGTCGGATGTTCTTAACTGCTGCCACCTCATTGGAGTGTTCCAGTTTTTCTTTAAGTTCATCAAATCGTTTCAAAAACAGGGCTTTAAACTTAACGACAAAATCCTTCTGATTCAAAATATCCAATACCTGCTTGCGGTCAATATCAATTTCTTTTCGGACCGGCTCAGCCTCTTTCTCAAGGAGGGAAACATGCAGTTTGGCAAACTGCTCCAGTAATGAAGGCAATTTATGAATTTCACTGTAAGGTTCAGGCTTTTTAGCAATTGATGTGATGCTTTCAACCAGATCAATCAGCTCTTTGTCAGTTACATATGTCTTGCTGTTATTAAAGATATCAATATACTTCCATGCCTTTGCAAATATTGCCTTCTGCTCACTGGAAAAGAAGTCCATAACCGGGGTAATGTCTTCAGCAATATCCAGCAAGTCATCCTTATGGCTGTCAATGTGAGAAAAGAATTCGGCAGGATTGGTAATATCCATTATTTCCGTCAGTATACTTTTAGCCTGTGTCAGGACAGAATGGCCTGGGAAACGGCTTTCAATACGGTATTCAACAAGCAGGCTTTCGATATCTCTCATCTTGTTGTTTGCCTTTGTTTTAAACACCTTCATTAAAGCATCATCCTCATCGCTGACAGCTGTCATTGAAAACAGGTCCTTCATAACATCCTTTACCGATTTTATCTGACGCTCTGTTGCTTTTTCCCGCTTTTCCAAAAGCAGTTTTTCAGTGTATTCACGCCTGGTGATGTACTTTAGGATATCATCTGTGTCGGTATCAATAGCGGATACATTCCTGCTGTTTACTGTAAGTGTCACTTTTCCCTGTTTGAATAGTACCGCTACAAGCCATTGAACATCCAGTTCAATAAATCCGTAAGGCGCTGCAGAAAAACGGTCCATAAGGCTTTTCATGGATGTTTTTGCATGACGGGTACCAGCTAACTCTATTGCTGCTAAAATATCGTCAAGAGCAAGTTTGTTTCCTACCTTGTCTTCAATATTTCCGAACTCCATTTGCCCGGTTGTTCTGAGAACCCTGTCAATATCCGATAGGGACGGAGCAGTTTCCATGTAGGATAATTTGCTATACCTTGTATTGACAAGCTTACCTAACGCTTCATTGATTCTGCTTGCAGGGTCTTTTGATCCAATATTTGATTTATCGCCATTAATATAGATATCAGCATTCTTAACAGCATCTTCAATAAATATTCGGATTCTCTGCTTTTTCTCTATGCGTTCATCTTCTTTACCTCTTTTAATGCTTTCAAAGTTTTTGGCCAATGAAACTCCCTGCTTAGTAATAAATTTTCCGATTTTCAGCATACCGGTTATTTCATCCAGAAAAGCAGTATCATTTGGTAAGTGAACAATGACATTGTTTTCACTGGCGGAAAGCATTCGCAGCATTTCCATAGTATACTCCATATCACTGTATGGGGTAATTATCCTCACCCCTATGTCGGCAGACTGGTTGTTTTTAAAATAGCGATCATCAACGATTTGATTGTATGAGAAATTGTATCGTGCATTATAGCGGTACTTCTGTTCTTTCATAAGTTCCTGAAATACAATGCTTGATACTTCATTGATAATTTCAGCAATTTCAACAGTTTCATTTTGAATTGCTTTATTGATCTCCTGTTCCTCATTTGTCAGGAACATATAGGTATCACCATTTTTTTGAACCAATGTCTGTGTTCTAAGTCTGTTTAAGGATTCTTCCACCTGTTTTTTAAGCGCTAAACGGTCTTCGTCAATCCTTGAAACCATTAATGTCGTTAAATTCTCAACATTTGCCTTTATTTCTTTTACATATTTAATCATAAACAGAACTTTCAGCAGTTCAACATCAAAGGGCACAAGTCTGCTGTTTCCATCTGCCTGTTCAATTACAATCCTATGAGTATGGTCTATGAACTTATCAAGCGCGTTGTAAAAAATATTAAAGGGTACAAATATTCCTTCAGAATCCTCTTTATAGAACTCGGCCGCTTCCTTAAACAAGGCAATCATGGAACGTTCTCCTTCCGCAAGATGCTTGCCTGAAGCTCCATGGGTCCTGATAGCGGTTAAAACCTGCCCCAATAGATTAAACTGATATGGAATAAACGGATATACCCGTGCAAATTCCTCTCTGTCGGAAAATAACTTCTTTTCCACTTCATCCGTAAAAGTAATAAGGTTCTTAATGACTGCCTCTTTTTGGTCATAAAACAGTTTTAACGTATCCATAGCAGTTTGTGTTTTTGCCAGTATTCTTTTTCTTATTACCTCATCCACATTAGCGCTTGAAAGGGATAATCTTATGTCAAACCTGCCCTGAATTTTTGAAAAGTCATTTCCTCTAACAGATATTACAGAATCAATATCCTCCTGGCTTGTAACAATAATCCAAGCTTTACCCCCACAGGCAGTTCCCAAATCCTCAGTAATTGTCTGCAGGTTAAGCATGAGTTTTGTGTCTCCGGCAATGTATTGCCCCATTTCATCCACAAGAAATACAACATGATGATTTTTCCCCTTTTTTTCACTATATTTCCGGACCATGTTGGCAAATTTCTCAATTGTCAGAGAATATGTATCGACTGCTTTTTCGCACCAGATTCTTGCAGCGTCTTTACCCATAATACCAAGAGCGGAGAGTACTTCAACAATCTCATCCTGTATAAAATAGAATTCCTCTCTTGATTCCTCCCATTTTGTTTTAGCGACTTCCAGATATTTTTCTTTAAAAGCATTATACTGTCCATCCTGTGCAAGTTTTTGTTCCAGTTCAGCCAGGAAAGGAAGAGATCCGCAGAATCCCTGCATTTCATTAAATACCCTCATAAATACGTCGATAATAGTATCCTTATTGGATTTTGCATCTGATTCACTTTTGGAATCAATATTAAAAAGTATTACATCCGTTGAAATATTCTCAGCGAGTTTAATATCCGCAATTACCATTGCATCATCGAGTTTTTGCCCATCTGTAAAGAAATCAATAGCTCTTTTGCCATTTACCTCTTTATTTTGCAAAAGATAAGACAATATTTTTAAAAAGTGCGATTTACCACTACCAAAAAAGCCTGAAATCCATACACCCATTTTGTCGGTATGTCTGTTTATGCCCTTTTTATAGCCTTCAAAAAAATCCCTGAAATGCTTTGCCAGTTGTTTGGTTACAACATATTCATCAAGTTCCTGGTAAATATTGCTTTTGTCATCCTGCCCAACTTTAATGACACCTTTAATATCACGATCTATCGGTTTTAAAAACATATCAGCAATACGCATTTTGCTTATCCCCCTATAAATTTTTCCTGTTCAAGTCATACAAGTTTAAATGCTCTGTAGTAGTTGTCATCCTTAATGGTTCCGAATAGCTGTAAGTCCTGCCCCGAGTATTCTCCAGGAAAAAACATGACTACCGGTACACTGTCCAAAACCTGATGCAGGTTGTTAAGTATATTATGAGAGCGGACAAATGGAAAACATTTGCCGACTCCGGTTATAAAAACTATGGAATTTGCCCGTGTATTCTCAAGTATATGATTGACAATCAGATTTGCTTTGTTTGTCAGCCTGAGTGTTTTAATAATTGCTTCATAGGCATATTCAATCCCTTTTTCCTTTTCAAAATTAAAGCATTTTTGCATGTAACCTTTTTCTTCTAAAATATTGATTACGATATTGTACAAATCAAACTCTAAAATCTTTAAACCGGTATTTGATTTGTTTATTTTTTCTTTAAGAAAGGCAATATGACTCCTTACATACAGTTCATCCTTCGGTGAATAATCAAATATATAGTATCCCACTTCATTTCCTAAGCCTTTATTCTTTAGAAAGCCTTTATCCGTTATCTTCTCTTCAATTTTTGAAAGCCTGTCATCAATATTTGTCATT
>CAZANH010000232.1:0-3387 GCA_964486515.1 uncultured Eubacteriales bacterium | reverse complement strand
GGACTGCATTGTAGCACTTTTGCGTGGAGGTGTGAAAACTTGATTAACATGAGAAGCATATGAAGTGATTTTAAAGGAAAGGATGTGGTGATATGTTGTATAAATGGCTTTATAGAGAGGATTGCGCCCTTGCGAGGAACATTAAATTGGTAATTGGGGTTTTGTGTCTGGTGGGTGTTATAAAAATAATATTTATGATTATATTTGGTCGCTTGTAGGTTGAATTAGATTACTAAAAAGCTCTCGGTTATCCCGGGGGTTTTTTGCTTTTTGCAAGCTGGTTTCACTCGCAAAGGTCGCAATGGTACCGGGTACGCCCCGAATTATGTCGAATCGTGACGGATGCAGTAACTCGGTATTTTTTTGTTCATTAATAAGAACTCCTGTTTAAATTTACCCTTGACAAGAACAAACGTTTTGGCATATAATGTATTAATTAAGAACAGGGAATAAGGGGACATTTTAATGGACCATTTGTGACTGAGGGAAAAAGAGGTTGAATATGAGGTGCCGGACAACAGACAGGACAAGGGCTATAAATACCTGCTGTCGGTCAAGAAGGTGTTTCTTGAGCTTTTAAGAAGCTTTGTAAGGCAGGGATGGGTAAATGAAATTGATGAAAGCAATATAGTGAGGGTGGACAAGTCCTTTATCCTGCAGGATTTTAGGGACAAGGAAGCGGATCTTGTATACTGGATAAAAATGAACGACAAGGATGTAATATTCTATATACTTATGGAGATGCAGTCCACGGTGGACTTTCAAATGCCTTACAGGCTGTTGTTGTACATATAGATGTAACAAACCCGAACTGTATGAAATAATGATTGTATAGCACAGAACGTATAGGTTTTCAGCTATTTGGTGCCCATACGTTTTTTTATATAAATAAAACATGTTTGAAATAATGCCTCAATATGTTAAAATTGAGATACAAAGGTGGTGACAAATGAGGCAATTTATAAAGCAAATATATGTAAAAAGACTTTATTAAAAACCAAAGGGGTGTTATAATTAATTATGTACCGTGAAGAAACTGCTGTAAACCAGCATGACAAAGTTACAAATGAGCATGACAAATCCTATAAGATGTTTTTGTCTCACAAGCAGACGTTTCTGGAACTGATTAGGGATTTTGTCAAGGAGGATTGGGTAAATGAAGTAGCAGAAGAAAGTTTGAGCCTTATGGACAAATCTTTTATCCTTGCCGACTACCAGGGGAAAGAGGCGGATTTGGTTTATAAGGCCAGGATAGGGGACAACGACGTAATATTCTACATACTGATGGAGCTTCAGTCTACAGTGGATTATAAAATGACATACCGGCTGCTGATATATATGACTGAGCTTTGGAAGAGGATATTTGCGGATGAGGACGAGAATATACGGACAAAGAAAGACTATAGGCTGCCTGCGATAATTCCAATGGTTTTGTATAACGGGAAAAGAGGGTGGACGTCTCCGGTATCATTTGCAAAATATCAAAAGGGATATGAATACTTTGGGAAGCATATATTGGATTTTGAGTATATAATGTTTAATGTAAACAGTTATGATGAAGACGAGCTAAAAGAAATAGGGAGCCTTATGGCGACAATATTCGCACTGGACAACCAGTTTGACAGGAGTGAATTCATAAGGAGGTTCAAAAAGTTTGTAGAGTGTATAAAGAGATTTACTCCCGAGCAGTGGATGAGATTTAAGAGATGGCTTGAGTATATAATAACACCCAAATTGCAGGAAGAAGGTCAGAAGGAAATTAAGGGTATAATAGAAAGTACGGATATAACGGAGGTGGAAAGTATGATAATGAATCTTGAAGTATCTGCTAATAACTGGTTTGACCAAGCCAGGCAGGCAGGTATAAAAGAAGGCGAACATTTGGGGCTTCTAAAGGTTGCCCGGGTCTTGATAGAAAAGGGTAAAACAATTGAAGAGGTAAGTGAACTGCTGGAGCTTCCTTCGGATGTAATCGAAAAGCTTGAAAAGGAAATAGACGGATAATAGCAAGCTCGTTTCACTCGCAAGGGTACCGGGTACTCCCCGAATTATGTCGAAACATGTCGAGTACAATATTTAACCTTGCCGTTCCACTTTTTTATATTAACAGTAAAGATTCGGTAAAGCTTATAGAGAAGTTATATAGATGAAGTTAATTATATAGTTTGGGATAGAATAGTAAGCGAGAAAAACTTAGTACAGCCCCACATAAATTCGTGACCAGTTAGGACTTCGGCCATGTACTATATTAACGGAATCATACGTGCTTTTTATTTGCTTTTAATGGGTTAAATACTAGGCAGTTAAAGAAAAAATTATGGGAAATAAAATTTTCAACTAATAGATTGATGTATGTTATAGCAGACCGAAACGACATATATTTTGTCCATGCATGTAAAAAGCAAAAGGGTAAAGCTGAAAGGTTTGAACTTGCAAAAGCTATTAGTAGAGTAAAAGAGTTGGAAAAGGAATTAGGAAAAAGATTTCTATAATATAATTTGGAAAGGTAGTGTTTATATGCCCTTTAAAAAAGCTAACATGGATATTGAAAGGCAAGAACTTAATGAATTATTAGAATCAAGTACAGAAGCAAAAAAAGCTCATAATATTTTTAATGATGAATATAACTTTAGATTAATGCTTGCAAAAGAAAGAAAATCAAAATCCATAACACAGAAAAAGATTGAAGAGCAAAGCGGTCTTACTCAGCAGGTAATTAGTAGAATTGAAAAAGGATCTACAGATGATAGAAGTCCAACCTTAAGAACAGTTTTTCGTTATCTGGATGCAATAGATTGTGAATTAGTAATAGCAAATAAAAGAAATGTATCAAGCCTCAAAGAAAAAACTGCTGAAACAGTTCCGCAGAAGCAATGAGCAAGCTCGTTTCACTCAGGCAAAATATCCTAAATTGGTTTTGCCAAATAAGACTTGTCAGCTCGGTACCGGGAACCATAACGGGTATAGTAGCAAGCTCGTTTCACTCGCAAAGGTACCTGTCGCCTTCAAAAAGTCCATCAGACCAAATTAGCATACAGTATTAACCATAAAAAGTCAATATTGTAAGGCGCATAAATGTAATATAAACGAATAAAACCCACAAATATACAACAAAATATTCTATTTTATTTAACTATTAAAACATAAAATAAAAAAGGGCATGAAAAAATAAGCTTATAAAATAGAAAGTTAAATACTATTTTAAACTAAGCAGCTTTTTTATAAGTATGATAAAGACCACCAAGGACTGGGGTTGTCTCAAGTATTGTGTTTTCAATTGTTGTTGGCGGATATTTTGGCAGTGGTATAGGTGTTTTACAATCAATACCTTGATGAGTACGATGAGTATTATAATAGTCATTCACGTATTCTTTAAGCAGGCGATGT
>CAZANH010000231.1:0-3016 GCA_964486515.1 uncultured Eubacteriales bacterium | reverse complement strand
TTGGTCTCCAGATGGAAAAATGGTAGCGTATACATCAAAACGGGATGGCAGTAGAAGAGAAATCTATGTTATGGATTTAGAAAAGAAAAAAGAAATGAGGTTAACCAATGCCCGGTACAGGAGTGCGCTTCCAAACTGGTCACCGAATGGAAAAAAAATTGCCTTTACTGCTGATAAGCTGCATGGTTGGGGCATCTATGTGATGAATAGAGATGGTTCTGATCTTAAAGCTTTGGATACCAAAGGGGGGAGTTGCCGGCCTGATTGGTCGCCAGACGGAAGCAAAATTGCCTATGTTTCACAAAAAGCCGATCACAAAGGAGATATATGGATTATTAACCCAGACGGTTCAAATAAGCAGAGGCTGACAACTGATTCTCACAACTATGATTACTGTCCTTCATGGTCTCCAGATGGGAAATGGATTGTGTATGCTAACACTTCACATAAAAGGAAAGGAAATTGGGAATTACGGATTATTAATGTTGGAAGTAGAGAATCAAAACAAATAACCTACCATCCTGCACAAGATAAGTATCCTGATTGGCATGAAAATTAATGGTTCCCAAAAAGTCACAAGAATTTCTTTTTATGAGAGGAGCTTTTTTATCGCTCCGAACTCAGAGTTCACATTTTAACTTAACTTTTGGAATGTTTTCTAAGAATTTCAGGTATTATTATATCCTATTTGCATCAAGAGATTTATAAGAGAAAGGAATTTTACTTAAATTATGGATGAAACGCCGTGGCAGCTCACTATATTCAAGTGGTCATTAAAAAAGAAGGAAAAGGTAAAGACGGTTATTGATTTCATGGAGGAAACGAAAAATAAGACGTGCCTTGAAATCGGTTGTGAAAAGGGAATTCTCAGCTATTTCTTGAGACAGAGGGGAGGAATATGGGTAAGTACTGATATTGATTTACAAAATGCATATACCACAAATACGTTGCTCAAGGATAATATTGTCTATTTTGGAGAAGATGCATTGCCGTTTTTGGATTTTTCTTTTGACTGTATCGTAGCCATTGATACGTTGGAACATATAGAAGATGACCAATTTTTTATAGAGGAACTTTATAGAATTCTCTCTAAAAACGGTACACTCTATATCACCGTTCCCCACAGCAAACCTTTTTTGGTGCTGAACAAAGTAGCGAGAAAAATGGGTCTGACACTGGAATATTATGGGCACAAAAGGGAAGGGTATACAAAAGAACGACTTGCATATATGTTGGATAAGGCCGGTTTTCTGGTAACGAAAATGAAGGGTTTCTCCCGATTCTTTACGGAGGGCATCGAGTTGCTTCTTAATTATGGATATATTTTTCTCCTCAATAAGGGAGAAATGAAGGACGGAATAAAGGGAAGTATATCTCCCGCCAGAGGTGAGGATTTTGATGCCCATAAATTATCTTTCAAGATATATTGCTTTTTCTATCCCCTATTATGGCTTATCAGCCGGTTGGACCGTTTATTGTTCTTTACCAGTGGATATGTGATTATTCTACAGGCAAAAAAGAAGGCCGTATAGGAACGGGCACAATATGATTTTAGTTACAGGCAGTACTGGTTTTATTGGTGGTCATTTAATAAGACACCTCATGCGGCAAAAACAAAAGATCAGGGTGTTGATAAGAAAGAAAAGCCAATATGAAAACATGGGCAAAAGTACACGTATTGAGCCTTTTTATGGTGATTTAACCGATGTATCAAGCCTGAAGGGAATTATGCAGAATGTTGATGTTGTATTTCATTTGGCATCGATTATCAATGCAAACAGAGAGCATAAAGAGATTTATTGGAATACAAATGTTTTTGGAACACAACATTTGCTTGAGCTTATTCGGAGAGAAAGAAGACAAGTAAAAAAATTCATATTCTGCAGCAGTGTGGGCGCCATGGGGCCTCTTGCATCGATTCCTGCCGATGAAAGCACACCATGTTTTCCCCATAATGTATATGAACAATCAAAATGTGAGGCAGAAAAAATAGTAGAAGATTACAGAGAAAAGGAGGGAATACCGGTTTCAATAGTAAGGCCAAGCTGGGTGTATGGGCCTGCGGATATGAGAACACTAAAACTATTTAAGGCTGTAATGAATGGAAGATTGATTATTTTTGGAAATGGTAAGACCCTTATCCATCCTGTTTACGTGGGTGATGTAGTGCAGGGCCTTGTGCTCTGCGCTTTTGAAAACATCTCTGAAGGACAGACTTACATAATTGCCGGAGAAAGGTCCCTTGAAGTCAGTGAGCTTGCTGCGCATATAGCGGAATATGGCCATAGACGTATCCCAAGATTCCACTTTCCGTTGTCGTTAGCCAAGCTCCTGGCAATTCCCTTTGAAATGGTGTATACACCCTTTTCAAAAAGACCACCTGTTTCCAGAAGGAGCTTTGAGTTTTTCAGTAAGGATCAGTCATTCAGTATTGTAAAGGCAAAAAAGGAACTTGGCTATACGCCGAAAACTGATCTGGCCAAGGGGCTGAATATAACCATCCGATGGTACCGGGAGAATAACTATCTATGAAAAAAAATCATAATAGCATGAAACATATTGAATTAAGAAGTAGAATTGTTGATCCATCAGTTACACCGCTCAAGAAATATCAGACATTTATGGTAGGCAGTCGCAGCTTTCTGTTTTTATTAAAATATGAAATGCTGACCAGCCTTTTTGGATGTATCCCCGGCATAGTAGGCCTTTTCCTGAGGAAAATCTTTTACCCTTCTTTATTGAAGCGGGTGGGTAGAAATGTTGTATTTGGTAGAAACATTACTATTCGGCATCCTGCGAAGATTAGCATAGGAAAAAATGTAGTCATTGACGATAACTGTGTTTTGGATGCAAAAGGAGAAGACAATCAGGGAATTAGAATAGGTGACAACGTCTTTATTAGTAGAAATTCAATTATTGGTTGTAAAGAAGGGGATATAGAAATTGGAAGTGATTCCAATATCGGTACGAATTGCCTTATTCACTCAGAAACTTCCTTAAAAATAGGAAGGTATGT
>CAZANH010000230.1:0-2255 GCA_964486515.1 uncultured Eubacteriales bacterium | reverse complement strand
AACCATCTCCTATCTCAATATTTTTTTTGTTTATTATTTACGAAAAATCTGTTTTACTGATTTTCTCACCACCAGTGACGGCTCAAGGGTTATTGAAACTTCTCCCCGTTCTTTCCCTTCAAGGCTGTCCAGAAGAAGTTTGCCTGCAAGCCTTCCTGTCTCAAACGATGGCTGATTCACGGTCGTCAGTGGAGGATTAATCATTGATGACATCTCAATATTATCAAACCCTATTACGGAAACATCTCCTGGAATATCCATTCCCTTTTCAAAAAGGTGCTGAATAATGCCAAAAGCCGTCATATCATTTACAGCAAAAATCGCAGTTGGCCTTTCTTTTTGGGATATGTCCATAAAACTCATGGCAAGATTTTTACCATTTTCAAACTCATAGGTTCCTTCCCGTGATTCTTCTTCATAATCGGACATCAGAACAAGGTCGCTGTCATATTTCAATCCGTTTTCAAGAAGCCCCAGCCTGTAACCTTCATGTGTCTCTCTCCTGCTCTTCCTGGTGAGCGGTGAAGACAAAAAGGCAATCCTTCTGTGTCCGAGCCTTGCCAAATATTCAACAGCCATAATTCCACCCTTTGCATAATCAAATTCGACCCTGCTGCATTTTAATTCATCAATATCCTGGTCAAATACAACCACAATTACCCCATTTTTCTGCATTTCCTTTAAAAACATATGGTTTTCATCAATTGAAGATATGATTATACCACGTACCTGTTTTTGATAAAGTAATTGCACATATTTTTTTTCGGTATCAGGATTCCTGAAGGAATTGCACAACAGGATATTGTATCCTCTCAGTCTTGCTTCCGACTCAATTCCCAATATCATGTGCGGATAGAAAGGGTTCGAAATAGTCGGTATTATTACACCGATATCCATGCTTACGCTTTTTTTAAGCATTCTTCCCACAATATTCGGAGAGTAGCTCAACTTTTGCGATACATCTAAAACTCTCTGTTTAAGCTTTTCACTGACAGGATAATCACTGTTGCTAAGTACCCTCGATACAGTGGCAGCAGATGTCCCAACCTCAGCTGCTATATCGTAAATCGTCGCATCCCTGTTTTTTAATTGCTTCTCCTTCATTTAATCTTCCTTCCGTTCAATTACAGCAAAAAGTAGTAATCGATTACTATATATATTATAACATTGTTTTTTATTATTGTAAAATAGATACTATTCACAGCCTTTCTCAGGAAAATATTCTTCGAGCTAAGAGGGGGCTGTGAATAGTAACAGGCGATTTTATGTTTAGTTTAATATTGGTGAGAACAAAACAATAGAGTATACCAAACACTATATTTTAAAGTAGCTGCTAACTGTTAAATTTATCTCTGCACGCGTCCGGAAGCATCTCCGCCCATTAATTTTTCAACTTCCGGGACGGTTACCCTGTTGAAATCACCGCTTATAGAATGTTTTAGACAGCTTGCCGCTGCGGCAAAGTTGAGTGCATCCTCTTTACTGTCATATTTATCAAGGGCATAAATCAATCCCGCTGCAAAGGAATCTCCGCCGCCAACCCTGTCAACTATGTCCGTAATTTCATATTTGCGGCTTATGTAGAAACTGCTTCCGTCAAAAAGGCATGCCGACCATCCATTGTTATTTGCACTTTTGCTCTCACGTAGAGTTATCGCAATAATTTTCATTTGAGGGAACTTATCCATTACTTTTTTTGTAAGCTGCCTGTACTGTTCAACATTGAGCTTTCCTTTTTCAACTTCAACATTTACAGATATTCCAAGTGATTTCTGGCAGTCCTCTTCATTTGCTATCCCTATATCCACATAATTAACAAGTTCTGTCATTATTTCCTGTGCTGATTTGCCATATTTCCAAAGTTTCTTCCTGTAGTTGAAATCACAGGATACTGTAAGCCCCATCTTCTTTGCAGCCTTTACCGCTTCCATTGATAAAGACGCCGTATTAGAACTTATGGCAGGGGTTATACCTGTTATATGAAACCATGTCCTGCCTTCAAAAACCTTATTCCAGTCAATATCTTCCGGTTTAGCAAGTGCAATAGCCGAATTGTCACGGTCATATATAACTTTAGACGGGCGCTGGTTTGCTCCCGCTTCAAGGAAATAAATCCCCATCCTTTCATTACTGCGTTGAATCAGGGATGTATCGACTCCAAACCTGCGCAGTTCTGATATACATGCATTTCCTATGTCATTGGACGGAAGTACTGTCATAAAGGCAACATCCATTCCGAAATTGGCAAGCGAAAC
>CAZANH010000229.1:0-49703 GCA_964486515.1 uncultured Eubacteriales bacterium | reverse complement strand
ACAAATAAAGGGGGGAATTTGTGGGGGGGGGGGGGGGGTGGGTAACTTTTTTTGTTCCCCCCCACCCCCGTCCCCTTGACAACTCAAGATATATAACAGCTGTTACGAATAATATCATTACCAGGCTTACCTTTAAGTCGGCAACACCAAATTTAAGCTGTTTCATTTTTGTTCTGCCTTCGCCACCCCTGTAACATCTTGCCTCCATGGCAGTAGCAAGTTCATCAGCTCTCCTGAAGGCACTGACAAATAACGGTATGAGAACTGGTATAAAGCTTTTTGCTTTATCGAAAATATTTCCGGTATCGAAATCAGCACCTCTTGCTGCCTGTGCTTTCATTATTTTATCAGTCTCTTCTAAAATAGTAGGAATAAATCTCAATGCTATTGACATCATCATGGCAATTTCATGTGCCGGTACCCCGATTATTTTCAACGGCTGCATAAGCCTCTCCATACCATCCGTTAAGAGAATAGGGGTAGTTGTCAATGTAAGAAGTGAGGCACCTGTAATAAGAAATACCAGCCTCATCGCAATTTTAGCACCCTCAATCAGGCCTTGATGTGTTATTTTCAGGGATATCCCAAAAAATCCAAACTGTACAAGTGTTGTACCAGGTATAGTAAATATATTTATAATGGCCGCAAGTATAATTATTATGAAAACGGGCTTCAATCCTTTCAGCGTATATTTAACGGGAATACCTGATAATATTATGGATAAAAGCGTAAAAAGTGCAAGTATCAAATAGCCATAGTAACTCTTTATAAGAAATACCATAACCATGAAAACAAATGTCAGTATTATCTTAACCCTTGGGTCTGCCCTGTGAAAGAGTGAATTACCAGGGAAATACTGCCCTGTTGTGATATTTATAAGCATTTTTCCCCCTTTTTCAAATATTTTCTTAATACCCTTTTTGCATCTTCAACAGTAAATATGCATTCTTTCATCCCAGGAAGATAATCCTTTATGGATTCAAATAAATACGATATGGCCGGCAGTGAAAGTCCTATGCTTTCCAGTTTGTCCCCGTCTGTAAAAATAACACCCGGTGGTCCATCCATTTCTATTTTACCATTGTTTATTACAACAACACGCTCAGTAATTTTTGCAATATCTTCCATGCTGTGGGATACGAGAACTACCGTTATTTTATTTCTTTTATACATTTGCCTAATCAGTTTATAAAGGCCTTCACGGCCTTGTGGGTCAAGTCCCGCCGCAGGTTCGTCAAGTATCAGAATATCGGGTTTCATTACAAGGACTCCTGCAATTGCCACCCTTCTTTTCTGTCCTCCCGACAGCTCAAATGGAGATTTATTAATTATCTCCTCACTAAGCCCAACATTTGTAAGCGCTTCATATACCAGTTCCTTAATTTTTCTCTTTTCACAATTCGATTTTACAAGACCAAATGCAATGTCCCTGTACACGGTTTCTTCAAACAATTGGTGTTCAGGATATTGAAACACTATTCCCACATGTTTTCTAAGCTCCTTTAGATTTTTCCCCATAACATCCAGCCCATTTACAATAACTTTCCCCGAAGTTGGTTTCAAAAGCCCGTTAAAATGTTGAATCAGTGTTGATTTACCTGAGCCAGTAGGACCTATAAGCCCCATAAATTCTCCCGAATTTATAGTCAGATTAACATTGCTGAGAGCCTTTTTCTCATAAGGAGTACCCTTCATGTATGTATGATAGAGTTCTTCAACCTTTATTGACATTTTCTGCCTCCATCAGCATATTTTTTAATATTACCGCTGCTTCATGAATATTAATTACGTTTACGGGCAGCTTATACCCTTCGGCATTCAACTCGTGAAACAATTCTGTCACCTGAGGAACCTCCAGGCCCAATTTTTTAATATTATCAACTTTCGATAGAACATCTGCCGGTTTGCCATCAAGCTCTATTTTACCTTCATCCAATATTATTATCCTGTCTGCATATATTGCTTCCTCTACATTGTGAGTTATATCAATAATGGTTATCCCTTCATTTTTATTAAGTTTTTCTATTACATCCATGACCTCTTTTCTGCCTGAAGGGTCCAGCATTGAGGTTGCTTCATCAAGTATTATACATTCCGGTTTCATGGCAAGTATGCCAGCTATTGCCACCCTTTGTTTCTGCCCTCCTGAAAGAAAATGGGGAGCTTGTTTGGCATATTTCAATATCCCCGTTGTTTTCATTGCCTCATTAACCCTTTTTCTTATTTCTTCAGGTCTAAATCCTAAATTTTCAGGGCCAAATGCAATATCTTCCTCTACTATTGTACCAACAATCTGGTTATCAGGATTTTGGAAAATCATTCCTACCGTTCTCCTGACTTCCCAGGTTAATTCATCATTTTTTGTATTCATTCCTTTAACGTATAAGGTTCCATTTGTAGGTAACAAAAGAGAATTCATCAGCCTTGCAAGAGTTGATTTGCCTGAACCGTTTCTACCCAGGACAGCAACAAACTGCCCTTCTTTTATACTGATATTTATATTAGATAGTGCCGTAACCGGAATTTCCCTGTTATCATGCCTATATTGAAAATCCAGATTCTTTGCTAATACCATATTTTCATTCATATATATCCTTTAAAACAAGAAAAGCTATGAGGTATACATACCCCGTCGCTTTTTTTATTTTCAGCATTATTTCAATTATTTACGCAGATGCACAAATATTTTATTCTACAAGTTCAAGTATGACCATTTCGGCGGCATCTCCTCTTCTTGGGCCTATCTTGTACATTCTTGTATAACCGCCTTCTCTTTCCTTATATTTCTGCGCAATTTCATCAAAAAGCTTATTTGCTATTTTGATTTTTTCACCATCTTTGGTTTTTGGCCTGTAAAGCCATTTTATAGCCTGTCTTCTGGCATGCAACCTCGACGGGTTATCGACAGTAACCATATCTGTTTTTTCTTCTCTGTCAACAATATCATACCCTCTGTTGTTTTTTGATGTTGCTGATTTTGTAATCTTTGCTCCCTTGCTGTCAAGTTTAGCCTTAGTTATTAGGTCCTGTTTTGATGTAAAGTTATCTGCCTCTTTTACAGCAATTGATATCAATTTTTCTGCAATGCTTCTTATCTCCTTTGCCCTGGCCTCCGTAGTCTTAATCCTGCCATGTTCAAACAAGGAAGTTACAAGACCTTTTAGTAAAGCTTTCCTTTGGTCCATAGGGCGGTTGAGTTTTCTATTTACTGCCATTATATATGCCTCCTTCACCAGTGTCTTTTTGTGTTTACTGCTCCTCTGAAGGTTTTAGAGCCAAATCAAGCCCCTTAAGCTTCTGCAGCACTTCTTCAAGTGATTTTCTCCCAAGGTTCCTTACTTTCATCATATCATCCTCTGTCTTGTTCGTAAGGTCTTCGACCGTATTTATACCTGCCCTTTTCAGGCAATTGTACGACCTGACCGAAAGGTCGAGTTCTTCAATAGTCATTTCCAGTACTTTTTCTTTTTTGGTCTCTTCCTTTTCAACCATTATTTCCGCATTCTTTGCATGGTCTGAAAGATCAATGAAGAGTTTCAAGTGTTCATTCAATATTTTGGCACCCAAACTGATAGCCTCATCAGGCTTTATGCTTCCATTTGTCCATACTTCTATTGTCAGCCTGTCAAAATCGGTTACCTGGCCGACACGGGTATTTTCCACCGTATAATTCACCTTCGTAACAGGAGTATATATGGAATCGACAGGAATTATACCTATAGGCTGTCCTGCCATTTTATTTTTTTCCGAAGAGACATATCCTCTTCCCTTGTTTATTACCAGCTCCATATAGAATCTGCTTTCTCCGTTAAGTGTAGCTATGTGAATATCAGGATTCAGTATCTCCACATCGGAATCACATTTGATATCTTTACCTGTTATTGGCCCCTCACCTTCCGCATCAATATATACAATCTTTTGACCGTCACTATATAACTTAGCTGCAAGCCCTTTGATATTAAGAATTATCTCTGTTACGTCTTCTACTACACCTGGGACCGTTGAAAACTCATGAAGTACACCATCAATCTTTATTGATGTAACTGCAACACCCGGAAGTGATGATAATAATATCCTTCTTAGCGAATTACCAAGTGTTATACCATATCCCCTTTCAAGAGGTTCAATAATAAACTTACCGTATACGTCATTTTCAGTTATCTCTGCACATTCAATTTTCGGCTTTTCTATCTCAATCAAGTAAAAACCCTCCTTCTTTTTATTTATATTTTATTTGAGGGCAACTGACCTATTTCTTTTTCTATTCTGCTGTAAACTAATAATGGCTTTCAGCATTCAGTTGCAATTATCTTCCAGATTATTTATTTGGAATATAACTCGACTATAAGATGTTCTTCAACCGGCAGATCAACATCTTCTCTTAACGGAAGTGCAATTACTTTTCCCGTCAGATTATCTTTATCTAATTCAAGCCATTGAGGTACAACCTTACTGCCTGTTACTTCCTGTATATCCTTGAATTTTTGCAGATTTTTGCTTTTTTCTTTCACAGCTATTGTATCACCTTCTTTAACAATATATGAAGGTATATCAACCTTTTTTCCATTGACTGTATAATGCCCATGTTTGACGAGCTGTCTTGCTTCCGGCCTTGATGTGGCAAGGCCAAGTCTGTATACAATATTGTCCAGTCTTGTTTCAAGTATCTGTAACAGGTTTTCTCCTGTAACGCCTTTTTTTCTTGACGCTATCTCAAAATATTTTCTGAATTGATTTTCAAGTATTCCATAAAACCTTCTGGCTTTTTGTTTTTCACGAAGCTGAATTCCATATTCTGATACTTTCTTTCTCTGCTGCGTATGCTGCCCTGGAGCATACTGCCTTCTTGCAATAGCACATTTATCAGTATAGCACCTCTCCCCTTTCAGGAAAAGTTTTTGCCCTTCTCTGCGACACAATCTGCAGGAAGCTCCTGTATATCTTGCCATTAATCTCTACACCTCCATTTTCTTAATAATTATACCCTTCTTCTTTTTGGTGGTCTACATCCATTATGTGGAATTGGGGTAACATCTTTAATAAGGCTAACCTCAAGCCCTGCAGCTTGAAGTGCCCTTATTGCAGCTTCCCTTCCTGAGCCCGGCCCCTTAACATATACTTCAACAGTTTTAAGTCCATGCTCCATAGCACCTTTCGCCGCTGTTTCAGCTGCTATTTGTGCCGCAAACGGGGTACTTTTTCTAGAGCCCCTGAATCCCAAGCCACCTGCACTTGCCCATGATAATGCATTTCCTGCAGTATCTGTCATGGTTACAATAGTATTATTGAATGTTGAACGTATATGTGCCGAACCACGTTCAATATTTTTTCGTTCTTTTCTCCTTCTTGTAGTTTTCCTACCGGTCTTAACCGCCATTTATTATATACCTCCTTACTTCTTTCTTTGTATACCTATTGTTCTTTTAGGCCCTTTTCTTGTTCGGGCATTTGTTTTTGTTTTCTGTCCTCTCACTGGTAAGCCCATCCTATGCCTTCTTCCTCTATAAGACCCTATTTCCGTAAGCCTCTTTATGCTCATAGTGACTTCTCTTCTTAAATCACCCTCAACCTTATGCTCTTTTTCAATAACGTCCCTTAGTTTTGATATTTCATCCTCTGTTAAATCTCTTACCCTTGTATCAGGGCTAACACCTGTTTTTGCAAGTATTTTTCTTGATGTCGATTTCCCTATACCAAATATATATGTCAGTCCGATTTCAGTCCGCTTTTCACGCGGCAGGTCTACTCCGGCAATACGTGCCATAATTTTAATACACCTCCGTTTCCTGTTTATCCCTGTCTTTGCTTATGTTTTGGATTTTCGCAAATAACCATTATTTTACCTTTTCTTTTTATTATCTTGCATTTTTCACACATTCGCTTTACTGAAGGCCTTACTTTCATCCTCTATCACCCTCTCTGAATTATTTAGCCCTCCATGTAATCCTACCACGGGACAGGTCATATGGAGATAGCTCCATTGTAACTCTGTCACCAGGCAAAATCCTTATATAGTTCATCCTCAACTTACCCGAAATATGAGCAAGTACTTTATGTCCATTTTCAAGTTCTACCTTAAACATTGCATTTGGCAATGCTTCAATAACCGTACCCTCAACCTCTATTACATCCTCCTTAGCCAAACTTTAACCTCCTTAATCTATTGTATGTCCATTTCATCTTTATACATAGAAAGAGTTTTTCTTATTTCGGCATTTGTAACTCTTTCCGTATTCGTAAGCTTTGTTCCAAGAGACTTTACAATAATCCCCAAGGGTTCAATATGTTTTATTTTCTTCTTTTTAGGTTTTTCAATCTTTCTAAGCTTACCATCTGAAATCAAAACATACAAACTGTTCAGCACTCCTACAATAATAAATATCCTGCCTTTATCTCTTCCTGCTTTCGAACGGACTATACCTCCAGGAACCATATCCAGAGAAACCACTCCATTTCAAAATTTTATCTGCCAAATTACATACATTACTAGCTCCATTTTAAACTACCAATCGGTTGCCGTCAATATTAACGGTCCATTTTCAAGTACAGCCACAGTATTTTCATAATGCGCAGATAACTTTCCATCCTCAGTAGATACTGTCCACTTGTTTTCCAACAGTTTTACAAAACGACTGCCGCTGTTAACCATTGGTTCAATTGCAAGTGTCATACCAACCATCAGCCTTATACCTCTCCTTTTGGTTCGGAAATTTGGAATTTCCGGTGACTCATGCAGCTCTCTGCCAATACCATGTCCTACATACTCTCTTATTACCGAGCACCCGTTCTGTTCTACAAAATCCTGCACTGCTGCCGACATATCAATTATCCTGTTTCCGGCAACCGCTTTCTCCAAACCTTTGAAAAAACTTTTCCTTGTAACATCTATCAAGTGTTTTGCCTCATCTGATATCTCTCCTACAGCGTAAGTTCTTGCTGCATCCGAATGATACCCATTATAGCAAACACCAATGTCAATACTAATAATATCGCCATTTTTTAATACTCTTAAACCGGGTATGCCATGAACAACTTCATCGTTTACCGATGCACATATGCTTGCCGGAAAATCCGGAGCATCGTTATGCCCCTTATATCCTTTGAATGAAGGTACCGCACCATTCTCTCGAATCATTTTTTCTACCGTTCTGTCCAGCTCAATTGTTGTTATACCCGGTTCTATAATTTTTTTTAGTTTTTCATGTACTGAGGAAAGTATTTTACCTGCCCTCAGCATTATATCAATTTCTCTATCAGATTTAACTGAAATCATTTTCCATACCTAAAACACTTAACATACCTTCATAGGTTTCTTCAATAGAACCCCTGCCATCTACCCTTAACAGCTTTCCTCTGCCTTTATAGTAATCTATAAGTGGTTCCGTTTCAATATGATATGTTTCAAGCCTTTTTCGGATAATCTCCTCTCTGTCATCATTCCTTTGTACCAGTTTACCGCCACATTCATCACAAATCCCTTCTCTAACAGGAGGTTTTGTTTTAATATGATAATTTTTTCC
This sequence comes from uncultured Eubacteriales bacterium, assembly GCA_964486515.1. GTDB lineage: Bacteria > Bacillota > Clostridia > Acetivibrionales > CAZANH01 > CAZANH01. The sequence goes on along the minus strand of CAZANH010000229.1, from coordinate 42,183 downwards.
ACATACGGAACATATTCTTCTTCCTGAAAGCCTTTTAATTATTACTTCATCAGGTGCATATATATCAACAGCATAATCTATTTCCATTTTCAAAATGGAAATAGTCTTATCCAGATATTCAGCCTGCGTTATTGTTCTCGGAAATCCATCAAGTATAAATCCCTCTCTGCAGTCTTCCTTTAAAAACCTGTCTTTTATAATTTCAACAGTCAACTCATCAGGTACAAGTACACCCTTATCCATATAATTTTTTACCTTACTCCCAAGGGTTGTATTTTCTCTAATATTGCTTCTGAAAATATCGCCTGTGGATATATGAGGTATATTCAATTTCTCCGACAGCAGAACCGCCTGGCTGCCTTTACCCGCACCTGGAGCACCTAGTAAAATAACTCTCATACTCCTCCTCAAATTGTATCAATTCTTTCATCTGTTTTCTCACTTTCAGCCATTCTGTAACTATTCAAGAAATCCTTTGTAATGTCTCATTAACATCTGGGATTCTATTTGCTTTACCGTATCCAGAGCTACACCTACAAGAATCAAAAGTGCCGTACCGCCAAACCATATTCCTTTTATTTTAAATATCATACCCAGCAGACTTGGGAAAATAGTAACAGTTGCAAGGAAAAATCCACCAAACCAGGTGAGTCTGTTGAGTACCTTGGCTATATAATCAGATGTGGGTTTTCCCGGCCTTAATCCCGGTATGAATCCCCCATTTTTCTTCATATTACTTGCAACCTCAATTGGATTAAACTGTATAATAGTATAGAAGAACGTAAAGAATATTATCAGTACGGCATATATTAAAGCATATCCAAGTGTACCCTGTGCATTCTGGAACCATAATAAAATGGGGTTTTGTGTATTGGGGGCAACAAAACCTACAATTGTTGACGGAAATGCAAGTATGGACATTGCAAATATTATAGGTATAACACCTGCAAGATTAACTTTTATAGGTAAATGTGTATTCTGACCGCCGTACATTTTTCTTCCCACGACCCTCTTTGCATATTGAATGGGCAACCTTCTTTCAGCCTGCTGAACCCATATTACAGCAGCAATAACACCAATAAATACAACAAGGATCAAGGCAATGGAAATTATACCTAAAAATCCCGGTCCAAGTGTTCCCGAAACATAGTAATTATATATTGTTGCAGCTCCCTGAGGTCCTCTTGATATAATTCCGGTAAATATTATAAGTGAAATACCATTACCTACACCCCGTTCCGTTATCTGTTCACCAAGCCACATCAGGAAAGCAGTACCTGCAGTAAAAGTAAAGGTTATTGTTATAAAACTTAATACGCTTACTCCTCCTATAATTGCACCTCTCATACCAAAATACAGTCCGGTAGCCTGCATAAAACCGAGAACAACTGTTCCGTATCTTGTGTATCTTCCAATTATCTTTCTTCCTTCCTCGCCTTCTTTCTGAAGCTGTTCCAGCTTTGGAATAGCAATTGTAAGAAGGCTCATAATAATTGATGCATTAATATATGGTGTTATGCTCATTGCAAATATAGTTGCAAGCTTAAATGCACCTCCTGTTACTATATCAAGAAAACCGAAAAGCGACGAACCTGACTCTACAAGCTCTCTGAACTTATCGGCATCAAGATAGGGAACCGGTATATGTGAACCGATACGGTACACAATAAGCATTCCTACTGTAAACAACATCTTTTTCTTTAAATCAGGAATCTTCCAGGCGTTTCTGAGTGTATCAAACATTCCTCCCATATTAAACCACCTCTACCTTTCCTCCTGCAGCTTCAATCTTTTCAGCAGCTGACTTGGTAAATCTGGCAGCTCTGACCGTAAGTTTTTTAGTAATCTCCCCATTTCCAAGTACTGAAACTCCATCATATGATTTTTTTATAATACCTTCTTTAATCATATCATCCTGACCTACAACTACTCCATTATTAAATGAATTAAGAAGAGATACATTAATTTCAGCATAATGTTTTGCAAATTTTTTATTATTGAATCCTCTTTTTGGTATTCTTCTGTATAAAGGCATCTGCCCACCTTCAAATCCAATCCTTACTCCGCCTCCAGCACGGGCTTTTTGTCCCTTATGGCCTCGGCCTGCGGTTTTTCCATTACCTGTACCTTGTCCTCTTCCCTTTCTTACAGGTTTTTTCCTTGCTCCGGGAGAAGATTTAAGTTCATTAATTTTCATACTCTATGCACCTCCCTTTACCTCTTCAACACTTACCAGATGGGAAACCTTATTAATCATCCCTCTTATTTGAGGACTATCTTTTTGTTTAACAAAGCTTCCGGTTTTTTTTAGCCCAAGAGCTTTTATTGTAGCTACCTGGCCTTTAAGTGCCTTATTTGTACTTTTTTTAAGCGTTATCATCAACATTGCCAATTAAAACACTCTCCTATCCAAGTATTTCTTCAACATTTTTCCCGCGAAGTTTTGCTACATCCTCAACTGTCCTGAGACGTGCCAGTCCTTCAATGGTTGCATTTACCATATTTACAGGATTGTTTGATCTCAGTGATTTCGTCCTTATATCTTTTATGCCTGCAAGTTCCAGTACTGCTCTTACAGGACCTCCTGCAATAACTCCGGTACCTGTTTCAGCTGGTTTTAAAAGTACTCTGCCCGCTCCATAACACCCAATCACTTCATGTGGTATTGTAGTATCCACAACCGGTACGTTGATAAGATTTTTTCTTGCATCATCTATACCTTTTCTTATCGCATCAGGAATTTCAGCAGCTTTGCCTATACCACTTCCTACATGACCGTTCTCATCACCTACAACAACAAGTGCACTAAAACGAAAATGCCTTCCGCCTTTTACAACTTTTGCCACACGGCCTATATTTACTACTTTTTCTTTTAGATCCAATATACTTGCATCTATACGCTGCAAATTTTTTACCTCCTTATTCTTATCATCTTTACCATATTATGTTTTTTAAAAATCCAATCCTGTCTCTCTTGCGCCCTCTGCTACTTCCTTTACTCTTCCGTGATAAATATAACCTCCTCGGTCAAATACCACTTTTTTTATACCTTTATCAATAGCTTTTTGTGCAATCATTTTTCCTACTTCTCTTGCCGACTCTTTATTACTCCCTGATTTTGAATTTTTCTTCAAAGCATCGTCAAGCGTTGATGCCGAAACCAAGGTATTGCCCGAAGTATCATCAATGATCTGTGCATACATGTTTTTCAAACTCCTGAATACATTCAACCTTGGCTGTTCGGGTGTACCTTTTAATTTTTTTCTCACCCTTATATGCTTTCTTTTCCTTATATTGTTTTTTACAGGCTTTCTAATCACTTTATCCAACTCCTTCTATTATCTCAACAAATACAAGCTATACACTTGTCTTGACACCACCAGTTTTACCTTCTTTATGTCTGATTATTTCGTTTTCGTATTTAATTCCTTTCCCTTTGTATACCTCAGGTGGCCTTTTCCTTCTTATTTTTGCTGCAAATTCCCCCACTGCCTGTTTATCACTTCCTTTTACAATAACCCTGTCAGTGCTTGGAACATCGACAGTTATTCCTTCAGGTTCTTCCATTTCAACCGGATGGGAATATCCAACTGTAAGAACAAGCCTTTTCCCCTGCTTTTGCGCTCTGTAGCCTACTCCATTTATCTCAAGGACTTTCTCATAACCCTTTGTTACACCTTCAACCATATTGTTAACCAATGTTCTTGTCAAACCATGCAGGGACTTGTGTAATTTGCTTTCTGATGGCCTTTTTATATAAATATTATCTGATTTTATGTTAATTATCATATCTCTGTGGAGCTGTTTTGTTAAAGTACTGTTCTTGCCTTTTACGGTAATTACATTTTCCTTATTAATTTTTACATCTACATTATCAGGTATTTCCACGGGTATTATACCAATTCTCGACATACGTACACCTCCTACCATACAAAGGCCAGCACTTCTCCACCGACCCCTTCTTTTCTCGCATTTTTATCTGTCATTATCCCTCTAGAAGTCGATATAATCGCTGTTCCAAGACCTCCAAGTACTTTTGGGATTTCATCCTTATGTGCATATACCCTTAAACCCGGTTTGCTTATCCTTTTAACTCCGGATATGACATTTTTTTTATCACTCGTATATTTTAAAGTTATTTTAATTATTCCCTGCATTTTATCCTCAATATAATCAACACTCTTGACATAACCTTCTTCAAGCAATATCCCTGCAATTTTCTTTTTTATATTTGAGGCTGGTACATCCACTGTTTTATGCTTAGCAGAACCAGCATTTCTTATCCTTGTAAGCATATCAGCAATTGTATCTGATATTTGCATTTAGAATACCTCCTTAATTATAAATATTGTTACCAGCTTGCTTTTTTAACTCCTGGTATCTGTCCCTTATAAGCTAAATTTCTGAAGCAGAGCCTGCAAATACCAAACTTTCTTATATAACCATGAGGCCTTCCACATAATTTACATCTGTTGTATTCCCTGGTTTTGTATTTTTGCTTCTTTAACTGTTTTAGGCGCATAGCTTTTTTGGCCAATTTATATTACCTCCTTTTATGTTTGTACGAACGGCATACCTAAAAGCTGTAGTAATTCCTTTGCTTCTTCATCGGTTCTTGCCGTAGTAACAAAAGTTATATTCAAACCTCTTATCCTGTCAATACTATCATAATTTATCTCAGGAAAAATAATCTGTTCTTTAATTCCTATTGAGAAATTACCTCTTCCATCAAATGAATTGGGAGATATTCCCCTGAAGTCTCGTACTCTTGGAAGCCCTATATTAAATAATTTGTCAGTAAATTCATACATTCTGTTTCCTCTTAAAGTAACCATACAACCTATATTCATTCCTTGCCTTACCTTAAACGATGCAACAGATTTTTTTGCTTTTGTTACAACAGGCCTCTGCCCTGAAATCATCATAATATCATTAACTGCAGAATCCATTGCTTTTGGATTATCTCTGACTTCTCCCACACCCATACTTAATACGACTTTTTCAAGCCCGGGAATCTGCATGGTACTTTTATATTTAAACTTAGCCTTAAGTGCAGGCCTTATTTCTTTTATATATTTTTCTTTAAGTCTCGGCATCTTACCGTATGCCTCCTTTCAACTTTCTTAACACATTATTCTATTTCACTTTCTTTTAATAGATCAATTGTTTCTCCACACCTTTTACATACTCTTGCCTTCTGCCCATTTTCAAGTATTATTTTCCCTATCTTCGCTGGAGCTTTACATCTGCTGCAAAAAAACATCACATTTGAACTGTCTATAGGTGATTCCTGAGGTATTATTCCTCCCTGTTGATTTGCACTTCTTGGTTTTTTATGCCTGCTTGTTATGTTTACACCCTCAACCAGTACTTTCATTTCATCAGGAAAAACTTTTAAAACTCTCCCCTTCTTATCTTTATCCTTACCTGAAAGGACATATACCATATCTCCCTTTTTTACATGTACTCTGTTGCCCATTTCTTCACATAACCTCCTTCCTCAAGTCATACCTTAATAATACTTTAAAGTACCTCCGGTGCAAGAGATAAAATTTTCATATAATTACAATCTCTGAGTTCTCTTGCAACAGGTCCAAATATACGCGTACCTCTTGGATTTTTATCCTCTCTGATAATTACTGCCGCATTTTCATCAAACTTTATATATGAACCGTCAACTCTTTTCAATCCCTTTCTTGAACGTACAATAACACATTTTACTATTTCACCTTTTTTTACGTCAGCACCCGGTGCGGCATTTTTTACAGAAGCCACTATTACATCTCCAATATTCGCATATCTTCTTTTCGTACCTCCTAAAACCTTTATACACATCATTTCCTTTGCTCCGGTATTATCTGCAGATTTCAACCTGGTCTGCACCTGTATCATATCCATACCTCCTGTTTACCGACAAACTGACATCTTATCATAATAATCCTGCCAATCATCGCGCCTTTTCTATTATCTCCATAAGCCTCCATCTTTTGTCATGACTTAAAGGCCTTGTTTCCATGACTCTTACCTTGTCACCTTTTTTACACTCATTTTTTTCATCATGCGCCTTTAATTTAAATGTTCTTCTTATTATTTTCTTATATAAAGGATGCTTGACGCTCGTTTCGATTGCCACTACTATTGTTTTATCCATTTTATCACTTATAACTTTTCCTGTTTTTGTTTTTCTTATTGATCTTTCTGACAAATCGCGTTACCTCCTTTCATACCTTTATACCTTTAATTTCCCTTTCTCTCATAATTGTTTTCACACGCGCAATTGATTTTTTAACACTTTTAACTTTCATTGGATTCTCAAGCTGGTTTGTCGCAAGCTGGAATCTTAACTTAAAAAGTTCTGATTTCAGCTCACTTAGTTCCTTTTGAAGTTCAGTCTGTGTTTTTTCCCTTATTTCACTAACCTTCATTTGATTCACCACCCATTTCATTGTCACGGGTTACAAACTTGCATTTAATAGGAAGTTTGTGCATTGCAAGCCTTAATGCTTCTCTTGCCGTATCTTCATTGATACCTGCTATTTCAAATAAAATTCTACCAGGCTTAACAACTGCCACCCAGTATTCAGGAACTCCTTTTCCACTGCCCATCCTTGTTTCAGCTGGTTTTTTGGTTACAGGTTTATCAGGAAAAATTTTAATCCATACCTGTCCCCCTCTTTTTATAAAACGTGTCATTGCAATTCTTGCAGCCTCAATCTGATTACCTGTTATCCATGAAGGTTCCAGTGCCTGTAAACCATATTCTCCATTAGTAATCGTGTTTCCCCTTGAGGCAATACCTTTCATTCTTCCCCTATGAACCCTTCTCCGTTTTACTTTTTTAGGCATTAACATATCTTATGCTCCTCCTTCTGCTTTTTTATCCTCTTTTACTGCCGGAAGAACCTCGCCTTTATATATCCAAACCTTTACACCTATTTTCCCATAAGTTGTATTGGATTCTGCAAATCCATAATCTATATCAGCTCTCAGTGTCTGCAACGGTATTGTACCTTCATGATAGTGCTCAGTTCTTGCTATTTCAGCACCACCCAGTCTGCCTGATACCGATGTTTTTATTCCTTTTGCACCTACTTTAATTGATCTGCTCATAGCCTGTTTCATTGCTCTTCGGAATGAAATCCTTTTTTCAAGCTGAGCTGCAATATTTTCCGCAACAAGCTGTGCACTCAACTCAGGTGCTTTTATTTCAGTAATATTGATTAAAACACTTTTACCTGTCATTTTTTCAATAAGCTTCCTTAAATCCTCAATACCTGAACCACCTTTTCCTATAACAAGCCCGGGTTTTGCCGTATTAATATTTACTTTTATTTTATTGGCAGCTCTTTCAATTTCAATTCTTGATATGCCCGATATAAAAAGCTTTTTTTTCAAGAACTCTCGTATTTTTACATCCTCAATAAGATATTCACTGAAGTTTTTATTGTTCGCATACCATTTTGTATCCCAGTCCTTGATAATTCCAATCCTTAAACCATGAGGATTTACTTTTTGTCCCATTCTTTAACCTCCATTCAACTATTCACTTTCCCTGACTACTAGGGTAATATGGCTGGTTCTTTTCATTATCCTGAAAGCCCTGCCCTGTGCCCTTGCTCTTATTCTTTTCAACGTTGGGCCCTGGTTTGCATACGCTTCAGAAATAAAAAGGCTGTCTTTATTCAGGCTATTATTATTTACAGCATTTGACTCCGCAGACTTTAACAGTTTCAACAATATTTCCGATGCAGCCTTAGGAGTATGTTTTAATATAGCATATGCCTCATCAAGTCTTTTATATCTTATAAGATCCAGTACAATCTTTACCTTTCTCGCTGATATCCTTGCATATTTCAAAACAGCCCTGCCCTGGTCCTTATCTATTCCCAGTATTCTCTTTTCTTTTTTTGCCAGAAGCTTTGGCTTGTTTGATTTAGCATGTATTGAATTGTATTCTTTCAACAGGTCATCTTTTTTGTCTGTAATCTCATCTCTTGACATTACTCTTTTTTCCAACTGAATCTCCTCCTTCCGGTCTTTGTTATTTCAATGCGGTAGATCTTTCCGTATGATGTCCATGTCCTTTAAATGTCCTTGTTGGAGCAAATTCTCCAAGCTTATGACCTACCATATCTTCTGTTATATATACCGGAACATGTTTTCTTCCATCATGTATTGCTATGGTATGTCCCACCATCTGCGGAAAAATGGTTGATGCTCTTGACCAGGATTTTATTACCCTCTTTTCGTTTTTCTTATTCATTTCTTCAATATGCCTAAGTAGCTTTTCATTCACATAAGGCCCTTTTTTCACTGATCTGCTCATCCATTATATCCTCCTTTTAATAATCATTTATCATTTTTTCTTTTAACTATAAATTTATCTGACTTCTTGTTTTTATTTCTTGTTTTTAATCCAATTGTAGGTTTACCCCATGGTGTAACAGGGCCGGGTTTTCCAATAGAAGCTTTACCTTCTCCGCCACCGTGGGGATGGTCCACCGGGTTCATAACCGAGCCTCTCACTGTCGGCCTTACTCCCAGCCATCTTTTCCTTCCCGCTTTGCCTAAAGTAATATTTTCATTTTCAATATTACTCAGTTGTCCTACTGAAGCCCTGCAATTCATGCTTATATACCTTACCTCTCCCGATGGGAGTCTGACTTGTGCATATTCTTTTTCTTTAGCCATAAGCTGTGCGGAAACACCTGCTGCTCTCACAAGCTGACCACCTTTTCCGGGTTTCAGTTCTATGTTGTAAATCATCGTGCCAAGAGGTATATTTTTAAGTAGTAATGCATTACCAGGCTTTATATCTGCATTTTCACCTGATTCTATAATATCCCCTTCCTTTAAATTAACAGGTGCGGGTATATATCGTTTTTCTCCATCCTCATAATGTAATAGCGCTATATTTGCCGTTCTGTTAGGGTCATACTCAATAGCTGCAACCCTGGCTTTTATACCATCCTTATCTCTTTTAAAATCAATAATCCGGTATTTTTGTTTTGCTCCGCCTCCCTTATGCCGTACAGTAATCCTTCCATAAGAATTTCTACCTCCTTTTTTCTTAAGAGGTGATGTTAAAGATTTTTCAGGCTTCTTCCTCTTTATATCATCAAAAGTAGATACCGTCATAAACCTTCGTGCGGGGGAAGTAGGATTATATTTTTTTATTGGCATTTCCTTTCACTCCCTTGTATTAATATTACTGAGATATACCAAATTCTTCAATACTCGTTTTATATTTGCGGTTCTCAGTTACCGTCTTACCACCTGTTGAAAGATATGTCCCTGGTTCAGGATTTGTGTCAATTTTAACTATAGCCTTTTTCCAGTCTGGCCTGGGTCCCTGGTGTACACCCATACGTTTTATTTTTCCTCTGTATTTCTGAGTATTTACCTTTAAAACTTTTACACCAAATATATCCTCAACAATATTTTTAATTTCCGTTTTTGTTGCATTTACGTCCACCATAAAGGTGTATTTGCCATAGATAGCATCCTCATTGCTTTTTTCAGTAATATATGGACTTTTTATAATACTATTATCAATTTTCATCAGGCATACACCTCCTCCACTTTTGTTAATGCATCTTTTGTAATCAAAAATTTGTTATACTTCAAAATATCAAATACGTTAATTGTATTAGTCAATACAGTTTTAATTCCACGGAGGTTTCTTGCAGACTTTTGTACCGTAACATCTCTTCCCGGTAGAATTATTAAAACAGTAGATTCTGTAATCTTAAGATTGTTAATAACCTCCAGCATATTTTTTGTCTTTATCTTTTCAAAATTCAAATCATCAAGAACAATAATATCATTACTTATTGCCTTCGATGATAAAGCAGATTTCAGTGCAATTTTTTTTAGTTTTCTGGGAAGTTTATATTTATAATTTCTCGGCTTCGGGCCAAGTGCCACTCCACCTCCAACCCATTGTGCCGAGCGTATACTCCCTTGTCTTGCTCTACCTGTACCTTTTTGCCTCCATGGCTTTCTTCCTCCGCCTCTAACTTCACTTTTTGTTTTTGTGGAACTTGTACCATGTCTACGATTGGCAAGTTGGCTCAATATTGCAAGATGTATTGCATTTTTATTTACTTCAATACCAAAAATGTTATCATTTAATTCAATTTCACCTGTTACTTCACCTTGCATATTATATAAATCAACTTTTGGCATTATAAATACTTCCTCCTTTCTTATTTGCTATTCGGATGCCTTTATGGAATTTTTTATACTTAAAAGGCTTCCTTTAGCACCAGGTACCGAACCTTTCAAAAGTAACAATTTTCTTTCTCCATCAACTTTTTCAACAATAATATTTTGTATGGTAACTTTCTTAACACCCATATGTCCGGGAAGCTTTTTGCCTTTGAATACTCTTCCGGGACTTGAGCCTGCTCCCATTGTACCCGGCCGTCTAAAATACATTGAACCATGGCTTTTGGGTCCAATCTTATGCCCATACCTTTTTATTACCCCTTGAAAACCTTTTCCCTTTGATATTCCTGTTATATCAACTTTTTCACCTTCATTAAACACATCGGATACTTTTATTTCCATTCCTGATTCAAATTTTTCAATATCAGATACTTTAAATTCTTTTATATATTTTTTTACAGGAATCTTAAGCTTTTCATATATACCTCTTTGAGGCTTATTCAACCTTTTTTCAGGTATTTCTTCAAATGCTATTCTTACTGCGTTATAACCATCATTTTCAATGGTTTTTTTTTGTATAACCATGCACGGTCCAGCTTTCACAACAGTAACCGGAACCGCATTTCCTTCTTCACTAAATATTTGTGTCATTCCAATTTTTTTACCCAATATAAACCTGCTCACTTAAATTACCTCCCTGGTTATTGGTTCACAATACATAAAAACATATTTCAGTACTATCACTATATTCAACACTACTTTAAATCATTTATGCCATTATGAACATGACCTTTATGTTTTCTATATCCTAAAGCTTAATTTCAATATCTACACCAGCCGGTAGATCAAGTCTCATTAAAGCATCAACTGTTTTTGCCGTAGGTAAAAGGATATCAATCAATCTTTTATGTGTACTCATTTGAAACTGCTCACGTGAATCCTTATATTTATGCGGCGCCCTAAGAATAGTTATAATTTCTTTTTCCGTAGGCAACGGAACAGGACCTGATACACTTGCACCTGTTCTCTTAGCTGTCTCAACTATCTTTTCGGCTGACTGGTCAAGTACCTGATGATCAAATGCCTTTAACCTAATTCTAATTTTCTGTTTGTTCGCCATACATGTGCCTCCTTAATTCTCCTTTTCAATATAATTAGCGGGCATTCATTGTACACCGAGCCGGGTGTTTCATATAAAGCCATTTTAAAACCCAGGCCAAAACCTTCTGTGCTACTTTACATTTACCTGGGCAAATTACTTCAATGTTACTATTCTTAACACTCACATCAGGTAATTTCTTATAAAACCACCTTTCAATCTTAGTGACCTTCCGCCCGGTTTCATGAATCGGACATTCTCTGCAGAATTTCCCTTCTTACTCTATAAGCAGCAATTTCCTGCATCATCGTATGTCACGTCACAACATTCAATATTCTACTACAGTAATTATTAATTTGCAAGGTTTTTTTTATTTTTCTTTTGTTAACTATATTACATTGTTAGTATTCACAGCCCCCTTAGCTCGAAGAATATTTTCATGAAATGAACGCTACAAGTTCAAGTAGCTGTAAGTTCAGCCTTACATGTCAAATCAAACTCGCTGAATGCTTAAAAATATAACGGGAATGCATTCAACTCAAACAATGATTTGATATTATATTTGCTTTACAAACAGCCTCTAAGAACCTTTCGCTATGTATTTCATGAAAATATTTCTTCAAGTAGATGAAAAGGGCTGTGAATGGTAACACAAACTTTCGGGATACAACTATTTTTTAGAGCTTCCGAAGAAACGATGGTTTCAGAAAACACTATATAAAAAATATTAATGGAAAAAATAGTTTTTTAATGATATAATAATAAATGATAATAAGATGATAAGCGCAGAGGTGAGTTAATTTGAGACGGTTTAACATTACAGGCCCTTGTTTTCCGGATGAGCACTATATGCTGGATGCCGAAAGCAGGCTGACGGATGTCCGGGAATTGATTGGTAGTAATCAATACTTTGTAATACACGCAGCCCGCCAGAGCGGCAAGACGACACTTCTTAACAGCCTGGAGCAGACAATTAACGGTCAGGGAATGTACTATGCCCTGTACTGTTCGCTGGAAGCCGTACAGTCCTTTCCCGAACCTGAAAGGGGTATACCACAGATTTTTAATTGCATAGTGTCATCGATAAAGATATCTGCCCTACCAGTGAAACAGAATATTAATGACATTAAAGGTAAAATAAACAAAAACGATATAACCGTTTCAATAAAAGAACTGTTCTATGCCTTGTGTTCCACATTAGATAAACCGCTGGTGGTTTTCTTTGATGAATCCGACTGCCTGAGCGAAGGTACACTTATTACATTTCTGAGACAGCTTCGGGACGGATACGTCAATAGGAAAAAGACGCCGTTCATTCACTCACTGGCCCTTGTGGGAATGCGAAATATCCGCGATTACAAGGGTAAAATACGTAAATATACCGAGACTATGGGTTCCTCAAGCCCATTCAATATTGTAAGAGATGCATTGACACTCAAAAACTTTACAAGAGAAGAAATTCAAGTCCTCTATAACCAGCATACAGAGGAAACCGGTCAGGTTTTTGAACCTGGAGCAGTTGATGGAAGCTATTGGTGGACAGGAGGGCAGCCATGGCTGGTAAACGCAATAGCAGTTGAAGTGATTGAAAAACAATTAAAAAAGGACAATTCAGTGCCTGTCGATGCTAATATGGTAGAACAGGCTGTACAGACTATCATATTAAGGCGTGATGTACACATAGACAGCCTGCTTGAGAGGCTTCATGAGGACCGTGTGCGAAAAGTCGTTGAGCCGGTTATTCTTGGCTATGCGGAAAATATCGATTATCTGTCAGATGACTTTATGTACTGCATGGATCTGGGCCTTATAAGAAAAGAAAATGGACAAATTGTTCCCGGAAACCGTATTTACGGCGAAGTATTTATTCGAACGTTGTCATATAACACTCAATATGTCTTGCAAAGCCGGATACAGCCTGACTGGCTTTTGAAGGACGCCATTGATATGAACGGTTTGCTGAAGGCATTTCAGGAATTCTGGAGAGAAAACAGCGAAATTTGGGTAGAAAAGTATGAATATAAGGAAGCCGCACCCCATCTTATACTGCAGGCATTCCTGCAAAGGGTTATAAACGGAGGCGGAGACATCATCCGTGAATATGCCAGCGGCACAAGGCGGTTTGATTTATGTGTAAGATATGCCGGGAAGAAATACCCCATAGAACTGAAGCTTCTATACGGGAATAATACAGAACAGGATGGACTAAAACAGCTCGGTTTTTATATGGATAAGACAGGTGAACGGGAGGGCTGGCTGATCATATTTGACCGCAGGAGCAGCAAGTCATGGGAAGAGAAAATATACTGGAAAACAGTAGAAACGTCACAAGGAAAAATTCATATAGCAGGTTGCTGAAATATGGCATAACAGAAAAACTGTGTTACCAATACTCATCATGACATTGCCACACAACAAAATTCGACGGCAATCGGGCGGTACCGGGTACCGGTTACATGGGAAGCAGAATTCCTATTCTACGGTTACCGATTTCGCAAGGTTCCTTGGTTTATCCACGTCACAGCCTTTGTGGACTGCCGTATAATAGGCAAAAAGCTGCATGGGAGTAACTGCGGCAATTGGTGCTACAACAGGATTGATGTCGGGAATCGTTATTATTTCATCGGCTACTTCTTCTATTTTTCTCTTGTTTTTTTCAAGGGTTATTGCAAGGACAACCGCTCCTCTTGCTTTTACCTCCTTTATATTGCTTATCATCTTTTCAAGAAGGTATTCCTGTGTCATCGGGCAGACTACCAGCGTACCCTCTTCAATAAGTGCAATCGTGCCGTGTTTTAGTTCTCCTCCGGCATAGGCTTCCGAATGTATATAAGAAATTTCTTTCAGTTTGAGCGACCCCTCCATTGAAAGTGCATAGTCAAGTCCTCTTCCGATAAAAAATATACTGTTTGCGTTATAATGGCGGTATGAAAACTTCTGTATATTCTCTCTGTCTGTCAATATTTTTTCTATCACTTCCGGTATATCCATAAGCCCCTTTATTACAGCATCATAAATTTTTTCATCAATTGTATTCCTTTTATTGGCAAGGTACATTGCAAACAAATAAACAGCAGCCAGTTGCGTATTGTATGCTTTTGTGGAAGCAACCGCAATTTCCGGCCCTGCCCAGGTATATATAACATTGTCCGACGCCCTTGCAATCGAACTGCCAACGACATTTACAATCGACAATACCCTGGCTCCCCTCCTTTTAGCCTCACGTAACGCATAAAGGGTATCAATTGTCTCTCCTGACTGGCTTATGATTATTACAAGATTTTTTTCTCCTATTAATGGCTCACGGTAGCGAAATTCGGATGCAACATCAACCTCAACCGGTATTTTTGCGTATTTTTCAATAATATACTTTCCTATAACCCCAGCATGGTAAGCTGTTCCACAAGCTACAATAAAAATCCTATCAGTTTTTTCAAGTTCATTTTCGTCAATTACGAGCCCTTCAATTTCTACCTTTCCCTGCTTTATCCTTGGCCTGATTGTATCCTTCAGTACCTTTGACTCCTCACACACCTCTTTTATCATAAAATGTTCGTAACCTGACTTTTCTGCAGCAGCTACATCCCATTTCACTTCGAATATTTCTTTTTTAAGCTGTTCGCCGAGATTATTGAATACTTTGACACTTTCCCTGCCTATTTCCGCAATTTCCTTATCCTCAAGAATATATATATTTCTCGTGTACTCAAGTATCGCAGGTATATCCGAAGCTATAAAGTTTTCTCCCTTGCCTAGCCCCACAACCAACGGGCTGTCTTTTTTTGCCGCTACAAACCGTTCAGGGTAATCACTGCATATGACTCCAAGTGCATATGAACCTTCAATCTCATTAATACAGTCAATGACAGCCTGTACCAGGTCACCTTTATAATGGTATTCCACAAGATGTGCAATTACTTCCGTATCGGTATCGGATACAAACTTAAAACCCTGAATTTTTAAAAATTCTTTTATTTTCATATAATTTTCTATTATACCATTATGAACTACTGCAATATTTCCTGAATTACTCATATGAGGATGTGAATTTATGTCATTTGGCTCTCCGTGAGTTGCCCACCTGGTGTGTCCTATACCTATAATCCCTTCAAGGGAATGTTCCTTAAGCTTACTTTCAAGCGATAAAATCCTTCCTTTTGATTTTATCACGCCAAGCCTGTCATTCCCGTAAACTGCCACTCCTGCAGAGTCATAACCCCTGTACTCGAGTCTCTTTAATCCATTTATTAATACCGGTACTGCTTGCCTTGCACCTACGTAACCGACAATACCACACATGTTAATACTCCCTTCAAAAATCTATAAAAAGTTAACGAATAAAACCGGATACATACCTTTTTAGTTGCAGCCGGAGACTGCGGTACGATTTATAGTCTTAAGCCGTGATACCACCAAACTTTACTTCAATTAACTCAACAAGCTCTGTTGCTTTCCTTGTAATATAATTCAGGTCTTTTCCCTCAATCATAACCCTTATAAGTGGCTCCGTACCTGAAGGCCTTATCAGCACACGCCCTTCTCCATTGAACTCTTTTTCAAGCTTCCTGCACATGCTTGAAATCTCCACATCTTGAAGATACTTATGTTTTTCCCCATTATTCACTTTTGCATTTTTAAGTACCTGTGGAAAGACCTCCATTACCCTTGCAAGATCGGAAATCTTTTTACCGCTGTTTTTCATAGCCATTAAAAGTTTCAAGGCTGTAAGAATTCCATCTCCTGTCGTACTATGTTCCAGGAAAATAATATGACCCGATTGTTCTCCTCCGAAAGAAAATCCACTGTTCATCATTTCTTCAAGTACATATCTGTCTCCTACTTTTGTCTTTGCAACATTGATGCCCTCTTTTTTTGCCATTACATCGAGTCCCATATTGCTCATAACTGTTGCTACAATTGTATCCCCCTTAAGTTTCCTGGCCTTTTTAAGTTCAATTGCTATAATTGCCATAATTCGGTCACCGTCAACTATATTCCCCTTTTCATCCACCGCCATCAATCTATCCGCATCTCCGTCAAAAGCAAGACCTATATCTGCCCCACTCTCCTTTACAAATTTACTGATACTCTTTAAATGCGTAGAGCCGCATCCATCATTTATATTAATTCCGTCAGGGTTATTATTTATAACAGACACATCCGCTCCAAGCCTTTCAAATAGGTAGGGCGCTATCTCATATGAAGCACCGTTTGCACAGTCAATAGCAATTCTTATCCCATCAAGGCTGCCCTCAAACATTGATTCAAGGAATGCGGCATAATCCCATTTTGCGTTACTGCCTTCTTCCCTGATTCCTATTTTTCCCCCTGTAGGCCTGGGAAACAGATAGTTTTTTTCCAATACAATTGATTCTATTTTCTCTTCTATTGAATCATTCAGTTTATATCCTTTTGAATTAAAAAATTTTATACCGTTAAACTGAAATGGGTTGTGTGAAGCTGATATTGCAATTCCGGCATCTGCCTTATATAATTTTGTGAGATAAGCAACACCGGGCGTTGGAACAACTCCCAGGCAAACAGCTTTTGCCCCTACGGAACATATTCCTGATACAAGGGATGCTTCAAGCATATGCCCGGAAATTCTTGTATCCATACCTACGAGTATTCTCGGTACATGTTTTGTCTCTCCTGCAAGTACATAAGCTCCCGCCTGTCCAAGCTTATATGTCAGTTCTGCCGTTAATTCTTCATTTGCAATTCCTCTTACCCCATCAGTTCCAAATAATAACTGCCCCATCTTATGTTTCGACCTCCCCATTTAAATATTTGCCAATCCTAAATACATTCCATATATAAATATGATTTTAAACCATAATTTAGTTACTCTCCGTTTATCCTGTTGGTTAAAATTGTTTACTGCGTGGTTTCGCTTGCTTCAGTTGTTTCCGTTGTTTCCGTTACAGATGTTTCACCTCCTGTTTCCTGAGGATTTGTGATATTTTTAATTTCTATATTCACTTCTGTATCTTCTATTTGTTTTATCGTATACGGAAGAGTTATATTAAGCGGTACGCTGTGAATTCCCTCACCCAGCCCTGTAATATCCACATAAGCATTTATGCTGTTTATACTTACATCCGATACGTCTTCCTGTCTCCCTTTCAACACTATCAGGACATTATCGTTTTGTATGCTGTAATCAAAATTATCATCGGTGTTATTACCTGTTTCGACACCTATATATTCACGCGGAACAGATAAGTTCCTTACCACAAGCTTTTCAACTGTTACATTAATATCAGCTTCCTTATTCCCATTTACAATTTTCACGTCATCGGGAATTCTGATTGGGCTCTCAACACTTATATCACCACTTATACCCTCAATATCAACAGCCTCAGTTTCAAGTACATTAATTTTTGAAATAATTTCATGTGGCCCTGATATTATTACTTTAGATGGGAAAACCTCCTTTGATTTAAATACATAATCCTCGGACGGAGTTCCCTCGATAATCGGTTCAAGTGATACCTCTTTCCCTAAATTTATCTTTATGTCAATACTTATATTCTTATCAAGGGTAACCATTTTTTCACTCTTTTTGTCATATATTACACATTCGGTTCTTGTCTCAATGTCACTTTCAATATCCGTAATATCATACACGGTTTTTACGGATCCCACTTGATTTATCAAAGATTCCTCATCCTTTATTAAAACACTTTGAGGAGAAAACGAGGAACTCACTACCAAATAGCCTTTTTTAGGTACCCCTTCCATTGAAAATTCAATTGGAAATTCCTTCTCAATTATATTTTCCAATTTTAATTCAATATCTCTCGGAGAAACATTGATAATGGAAATATCTTTGATATTATAATACGGTCCATCTATCTTCAATATGGTATCGGCAGCAGATTTTATCTTTGAAAAATCAAGTAAGGCTGTAAATTCTTCGGCATTGATACTTTTCAAAACACTTTTTCTCCCTCTGATTCTTACAATTATGCTTTTCGTATACTCATTTTTCAAAACAAGGCTCTTTTCCTTTAACGAGTCTATATTCTCTATCTTCAGCGGAATAGTTACTTCAATTGTATCATAAGGATTATCTTTGTTAAGTACAATAATCCAGAGTAATATGGCCAAAAAAACAGATATTATTTTTATAGTAAGGTTTTTTGTAAACCAATTTTTCATTTTTCTTTCACCTTCCACAAAGCCAATTTTTTCGCGGTGTTTTTCTTTTCAATCAGATTCTTAGTCAATGCCTTTCTAAGCGTATCAGGCGTTAAATTGCGTGTAAGCCCTCCATTCAAGGCAAATGATATCCTTCCGGATTCCTCTGATACAACTACTGCAATTGAATCGGAAATTTCAGTAATGCCAAGTGCAGCCCTGTGTCTTGTCCCAAGTTCTTTACTAAGATTCATATTATCAGTAAGAGGGAGAAAACAAGCTGCTGCTTTTATCTTATTTCCTCTTATTATTACAGCTCCGTCATGAAGCGGGGTATTTGGAGAAAAAATATTGATTATCAGTTCGGCGGAAATATTAGAATCAATCTGTGTTCCCGTATTTATTATTTCACCTACTCTTGTCTCGCCTTCAATTATGATAAGTGCCCCGGTATATGTTCTTGACATCTCAGTACATGCCTTTACAATTGATTCTATTACCGCTATTATTAATATCTTTTCACTTTGTTCTTCAGGATTAAAAAAATCTCTTAACCTGCTTCTGCCTATTTGCTCAAGGCCTCTCCTCAGTTCAGGCTGGAACAGTATGACCAGTGAGATTGCCGCTATTGAAATTGTATTGCCCAGTATATATGCAATCGTTTTAAAACCTAGAAACTTGCTCAATTCAGAAGCAACAAGTATGAATAGAATACCTTTTATAAGCTGCCATGCCCTTGTTTCTCTCACAAGAACAATCACCTTGTAAATTACATAGGATACTATCCCTATGTCTATAACAGACTGAATGATTGAAACAGGACTGCCGTTAAAGCCCAGATATCCTACAAAATTTTCAAATAAGTCATTTATATTAATGTTGTAAAGAAAATCCAAATAACCTCACCCTTCAATTATATATAAAAGTTTATATTATCAGGTCATATTTAAATTATAACCTGTTTTTTATATATATGTAAGGGTTTTTTAAAATTTTTTTTATTTTTTTATTTTCACGGTTACTATTCACGCTACATTTCCCACATAAACATATTTAAGATATCTACCAGCTGTATCTTTTAGTTTTATTAGTGTTTCTACAGGGGTAGGAGGTATATTGTTCATTTTATAGTGTGGGAAAAACCTTGTTATGTGAAGTGGTATTTCCGAAGATATGGAATAAATCCATTTTGCCATTTTTTCAATATTTGAAATACTGTCATTCAAACCAGGTATAATCAGGCTTGTAAGTTCTACATGACAGCTTTTGGAAACAATTTCAACTGTTTCTTTTACATCTTCTAAAGTACCATTGCAAATTTTTTTATAAAAATCTTCATCAAAACTTTTTACGTCAATATTAAAGGCATCAATATAAGGCAAGATATCCTGAAGCGGCTTATGGGAAATATATCCGTTTGTTACAAGGACATTTGAAAGTCCCTCTTCTTTTGCAAGTACAGCAGTATCATATACAAACTCATACCATATTGACGGCTCATTATAAGTATATGCCAGTCCTATACTACCCTTTTCCACAAATTCTTTTGCTTTTAACACTGCTTTTTCCGGAGTAATACCATATGATTCCGGTTCCTCATGTGCAATTTCCCAGTTCTGGCAGTACGGACACTTAAAATTACAACCAAATGTACCCAATGACAGTATATATGAACCAGGGTAAAATTGATAAAGGGGTTTTTTTTCGATGGGATCAAGTGCTATGGATGTAACTTTTCCATAATTAAGGGTATAAAGTTTTCCATCAATGTTTTTTCTCACTCTGCATATTCCTGACGCTCCTGGTTTTATTATGCATTTATGCGGACATAGATTACACTTTACGGATAAATTAGGATTTTTATCATAATACCTTGCCTCTTTGTATTTCTCATTATCTTTCATTATTTGTCATCCTTTTGGTTCTTTAATTTCATTTCATTTATGGCGTACAACCTCAAATCTCTTCATCTCATACTTCTCATTCGGGGAAATTCCCGCTTTTGAAAGTGCAATTTCCACCTGTTTCTCAGAAGTATCCACACCTTCCAGATTTGGAAGCAGAAGCCCTGAACGAAAGCCTGACCTTACAATTACACCATACTTCACAACATCAAGCATTTCTATTGACTTTACAGGTTCAGGTTCCTTCAGTACATCTACCGAATAAACCAGGCTTTCAAGTTCATTTTCCTTTACCGGTTGGAACCTTGGATCTCTCGTTCCTGAACTTATTGCATTATTAATTATTTCAAGGGCTATGTTATCACGGTTAGGATATATAGTTCCAATACAACCTCTTAGTTTTCCTCCTTTTTTTATTGTTACAAATGTACCTGCCTTATCCGTTAACATTTCTTCGGGAAGACCTTCTGGTAAATCAATCGTCCTTTTTTGCCTTATATATGTTTCAAGTGCCTGCCTTGCAATGGCCATATAACTGTCTTCGTTCTTTCTTGCTTTTGCAGTTTTCGTAATTTTATATTTTTTTATTTTATTCAGTATTTCGCCTCCTTCTTTATCTTTTTTTATTTTAAAACCGGCTACCGCATAACCAACCCCAAATGGGCCTTCATAGGAATATATTTCAGGTTCATAATCATATCTGTCCAATGCGCCAAGCATTATGACAAAAGAGTTTAAACCACATTGGGCTGCACTTTCACACAATTCGTCATCAATATTAATAAGTGTTTCAGTATCAAATGCAGTCAGGCTTTTTATCAAAAGATTATCAAATTCACTGCCATGTGGGCTGAACCCATATGGAGCATCATGTGACAGCCTGTGTGACAAATCTCCGCTTGCTATGAATACTATCTCTTCTTCTGAATCTTTAACTGCTTTGTCTATGCAATTACCAAACCTGTATAATTCATCGCGTGGCAGCATGGAAGAAGAAATATGCACAATTTGAAAACTACTGTATTCCCTTTTTATAAAATAAAGCGGTATAACAGCACCATGGTCAAGTTCCTCCGAAACATCAAACCTTTTTCTCGTCTTTTCGTCAAGACCTCCACATGCAATGCCTTCACCCCTTGCGTATCTTATAATATTATTTACAAGTTTCGTATTGTTTTTGAAACTTAAATTAACACTGCTGCTGCCAAATTTCTCAAGTCCTCCAATTAATTTATCTGCATCAGAAATATAAATATAATCCCTGAACATGGGAGCATGTGGTGATGTTATTATTATTGTCGACGGGACATTATTCTTTATGTCTTTTGAAGCTCTCTTTACAGCCTCTATTGTTCCTATTGCTTTTTGTTCATTGCCTCTTCCAACCTCAGGTACAATTATAGGCGGATGAGGAAAAATATACGCAGCTTTTATGGTTCCCATAGTTTTTTACCTCCCTGAAAAAACCGAATACCCAATCACTCCGATTGAAGTAGCTAAAAAAGCAGCTACAGTTATCAGTGCAATCCATTTTACAATTTTTCTATTCATATTCATACTCATATTATTTTCAACCTCCCTTTTTTTTAACTCTAATTTTCATGAAAAGGTGTATATAAATCGGAAAATTCTATTTCAGTGGCTTTAATAAGCCTTTTTTCATCTGTTTTATAAAAGGAATCCTCCCTTACATTATCTTTTACGTTTTCATATGGCATTAATACTGTGAATGTACTGCCTTCACCTTCCTTACTTCTTATGGATATACTGCCACCCATTGCTTTAACCAGCAACTTTACAAGGTAAAGACCCAGCCCGCTACCTTCAATATTACGTGTCAGGTTATTCTCCACCTGTTTAAAAGCTTCAAAGATATGATTATGTTTTTCATATGGTATGCCAACCCCTTCATCTATTACTTCTAGATAAACAGTATTATACTTACATTCAAGTGTAATCTTGACACTTTTCCCTTCATTCGTAAACTTTATAGAATTTGAAAGGAGATTTAACAATATCCTCTCGTATTTTTCTCCATCTATACGAATCAGGCAGTGTGAACCATGTGGACTGTATTCAAGGTTTACCTTCCTTACTTTTGCATAAAGTGAAACAGAATCATAAATGGCACCTGTAAATTCCATAACATCAATGTTTTCACTGTTTATTCTGAGGTATTGACCCTCAGCTTTTGTGATATCGAGTAGATTATTTACATGGCGAAGCAGTCGCAAAGAATTCTGTTTTATCTGATATACGAATTTTTTCATCTTTAATGTCATTTCATCTTTACAAAGTGTTTCAATCGCTTGAACTGCAGCGTTTATAATTGTCAGCGGTGTTTTTAACTCATGGGTTATATAATAGAAAAAATCATCTTTTTCTCTAATCCGCCTCTCATATTCTATTCTTTGCTTTTTCAGTGTCATGGATATGTCATTCACTGTTTTCCTTGCAATAATGCTGTCGGTTATATCATTTATGGAACATATCAAATACAGCATATGTTTATGCTCAACCAAAGGTATATACATAACATTCCAGTAAACTGTACCATTCTTAAAATCTTTAAGTTTTACTTCTCTTAAAAATGACGGTTTTTCCTCAATCACTGTTTTTTTGAATAATTCGTCAAGAATACTACCCTCCCAGCCGGGAATAATATCATATATAATTTGTCCTATAGTGTTTTGTGGATATAAATAGGGTGTTTCCAGAAGGTCATAATACTTCCTGTTTGCCATTAACAACATCAGGCTTGACGGGCAAAATACTGCCATACCACTTTCATTAATCTGCATAAGGGTCTTAAGGAATGGATACCTTTCATTTGGTCTTGAGTATTCATTCTCTGAAAATATATAGTATTCATCGCCTGTCTCTTCTTCTGTTATTTTTCTTATATCCACTACTCTTACATCATATGTTTTTGTAAAAAGGATACAATCTTTTTCATGATATTCATGTGGACTAACAAATCTATTAAAATCCATTTTTGACATAAGGAGTTTGTACAATGCTTCTTTAACAGGCTTTTGAAGAAAATCATCCGTTACATATCCCGCCATGTCTGTAAATGAACTGTTTATATCAAATATGTAACCTTTCCTCACAGCTATATAAGGTATATGGGATAAATGGTGCAGTTGTTGCTTCATTTTTAGAAAGCTCATCCCCTGTAAACAAATATTAAGCAACCATAATATTTTTCATATACTTTCTTTATCCATACGATATTAAAAATATCGTATGCTAATAATATACCATAAATAATTGTATTTTTCTATATAAATAATATAAATACTTCAATTCGTTTTTTGTAAATGTTACCATTCACTGCCCCCTCTTAGCTTGAAGACGAAAACAATAGTAATCCTTTTGTTAATAGAAGAAATTATATAAAGCTACTCTCAAACATTTGTACTCAAGAAATTGGGCCAAATTTTGAGATTAAAATAATTGCACAGCAAATTATTGATGGGTCGAATGCTAAAACAAAAGATGCTTTGCATGTTGCAAGTGCAGTTTTTGCTGAATGTGATTATTTTATTACTTGTGATGATAATCTCATAAGGACTATTAATAATAACATGAGTGCTGTTGGACAAATAATAAAAAATACAAAACTATTTAATCCTGTTGATTTATTAAGAGAGGAGCTGAAAATAAATGTTATCGAATGAAACTATAAAATACAGTGACAAAGAAATTGTTGAAAAAGGTTCCAAAGCATTAATTAAAGAACTAGGGTATTCCGGTTTTTTGAGATTTATAAAGCATTTTGAAACTTCCGGTAATGGAGAAGATTACCTTAAGGTGCAAGAATCTATTTATAAAGATATGTCCTTGAATGAGGTTTTCGAAAAAGCAGATAAAACATGGCAAAAGCGATAAAACTACATTAACGTTTTGTACTCTTAAACAGATAATTAGCTATACTATTAGGGGACAGTTTGTTTTTCAGGATAACTAATTGTTTATAAGCAAGATGGCATGTTATATCTTCTTGTATTACTTCTCCATATTTAATGCTCTCTACCACAAATTTATTAAAATCCAACGAATTATAAATAATCCTAATTTGAGCCGAATACAATTCTGCATAAGATCCATCTATTGTGTAGTTAAATGATAATTCAACCAAATCTTCCACAATGTTAGAGAATGATGTCGCCTAACTCTTCACCTTGCGAACTTAGTTCGCAAGGTGAAGAGTTAACGTTTCAATAATGAATTAATGCTCATTAATTCTGTTAAACAAATAGGATCTGTCGTATTCATTACCATTGAAGGGGATTTTATTTTCATTTTCATCGGTGTCCAGCAAATTTTGGCCATCAGAATATATCTCAAATAGTATTTTGGCATTATAAAGGACAGTAGGCGCAATATCCAAAAATGAAGCTGCATTTTTCTCTTCCCTGTATTGCTTGTTATCAGGTGTAATAATGATTGAGGGAACAAATTCAAAGTAGCTGCCATCCATGGTGATTGATGACTGTCTGTAATTACTGGTATTTATATTGGGAGTGTGATCTCCAATTATCATAATATAGGTATCTTTATTATTCCTTTTTATATCGGTTATGAAATCCTTGATTGACTGGTCAACATACGACATTGAATTGAAATAATTCTTCACATTTTCATTTTCGATATTATCATACCTGCTGTTATTATAATAGTTTCTCGCATTTTTGAACGGACCGTGACTTGTCATTGTTATAATATATGAAAAGTACGGCTCTTTGATATCCCTTAGTTTGTCTGCAGCAAAACTGAATGCCTCATGGTCCGGAGCCCCCCACCCAACATGATTTAAATCCATTTTATCTATATCGTAAAACTCATCAAAACCCATTTTGGGAAATGCATTGTCACGATTAAAGAATCCGGCCGTATTGCCGTGAAATGCAACAATTTCATATGAACTTTTTGCAAGCTGATAAAGCATGGAATTAGGGTAGTTATAATTAAAAAGCTTTAATGCAGGAAACCCCTTTAGAGGTTCAATACTGTTTATTATGGAAAATTCACTGTCGGATGTGCCCCCGCCTTCATGATAACTTAAAACATATGGATAATATACATTATTCTCAGCCAGAGAATTAAGATAAGGGGTTATATATTCATCCTCAAACTTTTTATTGATAACACTTGAATCCATGGATTCTACAACAATTATTATGAAATTGGGGTTGTCCTCCGATTCCTCTTCGTTTTTCTGATTCCTGCCATATTCAAAGGAATCTATCATCTTTTCCTCACTGCTCTTCAATACGAGGCTTGCAACACCGTTAACAACAGTTCCATAGCGTTCTACAACAGGCGTTTCACCTTTATACCTGCTTTCAATAAATTGTATAATCGAATTGCCCTTTTTATAGTTTGCAGACTCAATTGAAAATATCAAGAGAACGGATACTGCAGCAACTATTAGTCTGTAATAAAAAAGTTTTGTCCTTGCGTCATATAAGCGATAAAAATTCTTTGCAATGTATATAAAAACGGGCAGCTCAATAAATGCAGCAAGAAGCTTGAAATTCATTGGTGCAGACAGATTCTTAGATGCCATCAGCCCTTCATGAAAAAGCGTAAACCACTGTGCTATGTGAAGATAGCTGTGAAAATACATGTAATATGAAATGTTAGCCATTATATATACTGCCTGTATAATATAGAGCATAATAAAAAGCAACCTTGATTTGATACGTAAAATCAATGGATATATACTGAAAACCAGAAGTATTGTTATGATGAACTTGTACTTGAATATTTCCGCAGTGGGTGAAGGAATAATGTAATAGTTAAACAATGTTATCTTTAATGCATTTAAAACAAGAAATATAAAAATAATTGCGGCTGCTTTAACAACATGTCTTTCTTTAATACTTTTCAAGCTTTCTGTCAGTTTCAGTTTATGTCTTTTTGTCAATTTTGTTTATACCCCCATTTTCAACCTATACTTTTTGTTGCTCTCCAATAATATTACGCAAAAAGTCGTAATATTATTGGACCTGTTTATATTATAAAAAGTTCCGCTTCTAGAACTATTAACATATTATTACTAGTGTACACTAGTAGATTTAATTGTCAAGAAGTAAATTGGTGGCTGTTCACAACCCTTCTTATCTACTTGAAGAAATATTTTTATGTAAATATATAGCGTAAGGTTCTTAGAGGCTGTTTGTGAAGTAAATGTAAGGTCAAATCACTGTTTGAGATGAATGCATTCCCGTTATATTTTAAAGCATTCAGCGAGTTTGATTTGACATATAAGGCTGAACTTACAGCCTCTTGAACTTGTAGCGTTCATTTCATAAAAATATTCTTCGAGCTAAGAGGAGCTGTGAATGCTAACTTTTGTAAATTGTTACTATTCAAAAACATGGGGAAAAATAAAATGGTTGGTTTTCGCATTTATATATGTTAGAATGTAAAAGATTGCAGTACAACTTAATTACTTGGGGAAAAATGTATGAAAAACAGAAATACATATGGAAATAAACGAATATATGCAAATAAAACCTTTAACAAATTTTTAAAATTAACCTTTGGAAAATATCTTGTCTGGCGTTTTAAAATACAACATATAGGTAAATTTATAAATACGTTGAAACCTCCCTACATAATACTTGCCAATCACACAAATGCATTGGATCCATTCATATTGTCCGTATTTATACCTGAACCTGTTTATTATGTTGCATCAAGCGAGTACTTTCGAAATCCTTTTTTAAAATTTCTTTTAAAACATGTTGGAGCTATTCCAAAATCAAAATTTTTGTCTGACTCTTCAACGGTTAAATCAATACTCAATGTTAAAAAGAACAACCGTGTAATTGGTATATTCCCTGAAGGCGCCAGAAATTGGGACGGTAAGACACTTGAATTGCTTTATCCTACGGCAAAACTTATAAAAAGTGCCAGACTGCCCGTTGTTACATCTGTTTTTGCAGGAGCTTATCTCTCAAAACCAAGATGGTCAAAAAGTGCAAGAACAGGTAAAATGACAATAACATCAAACCTTACACTTAAAACAGAGGATATAAAAAGGCTTGATGTAGATGAAATATATGACGTATTGACAAAAGCACTTTATTATGATGAATATGAATATCAAAAACAGCATATGATTCCATTTACAGGCAAAAACCTTGCTGAATCTCTTGAACTGTTTATTTTTATTTGTCCTCATTGTAAAAAAATATGTACATTAAAATCAGATAAAGATTTGTTTAAATGCATGGAATGTGGTTACACTGTACGATTTGACAAATATGGTTTCTTATGCAAGACCTCGGATACATTTTATTATGACAGGCTTTCTGACTGGAATAACTGGCAGATAGCTTATATTACAAACAAAATAGCGAAAACTGATAATAAAACAGTTATCTTTAAAGACAATGGGGTTATTCTAAGCAAGGGTGCAAAATTCGGCCCATTGAGCAGATTAAGGCTTGGGGAATTATCATTTTACAAGGACAGGCTTGTTTTTGACTGTGTAATAAGAAAGGGCTTTGTTTTTTATATTGGCAAAATGAGTGGGATTAACGTCCAGTATAACCATACGGTTGAGTTTTATTATGAAAACATATTATACAGGTTTAATTTCAAAGTAGCCAATAAATCCGCTTATAAATGGGTAAAAACCGCAATAATTGCAAAGCAAATAAATGAGGAAATATATCAACAATAAAATATTTTCAAGGAGGAACGAAATGAGTTCAGAATGGTTATATGTGGTCGATATAGCAATTATATCACTTTTTTTAGGTGTTGCTACATACCTCAAAAGAAGTATACGGTTTTTTCAAAAATTTCTTATTCCCAATTCAATAATAGCAGGTTTTTTAGGCCTTATTGCTGGCCCCGGGGTTTTAAATCTTGTTAACATTGATTCGGAACGTATGGGTAATATAGTTTACCATCTTATGGCTGTTGGTTTTATAGCCCTTGCACTTAAGGAAAGAAACAGGGAAAAAAACAAGGAGATTACAAATACAGGAATGCTTATAGTGAGTACATATCTTATTCAGGGTATATTTGGTTTTATCATAACACTTATTCTCACATATACCATATTTCCCGGCCTATTTCCGCCTTTTGGTCTTCTTCTGCCTTTGGGATACGGGCAGGGCCCCGGTCAGGCATTTTCTATTGGGGTTCAATGGGAAAACATGGGCTT
The DNA here is from genome assembly GCA_964486515.1 of uncultured Eubacteriales bacterium. Taxonomy (GTDB): domain Bacteria; phylum Bacillota; class Clostridia; order Acetivibrionales; family CAZANH01; genus CAZANH01. The sequence goes on along the minus strand of CAZANH010000229.1, from coordinate 13,676 downwards.
TTTGTATGGCGGGAATATTGGTATTTCAATTGCAGCTTTTGGATTTTTATGGGCATGTTTAGGCGGTATTCCTTTTATGAATATACTTATAAGAAAAAAAAGAATTACCTATCTTAGAAAAAAAGTAAAGCAAATAAATAATCCCGTGCATGAAGAGGACAGCCCCGATGATATTCCTTTGAGTGAATCAATAGACAGAATTTCAATACAACTTTTTCTTATTGGTATTGTATATCTTGCGACCTACCTTACGCTTCAGGGGTTGACATTGATTTTAAAAAACTTTGGCGCATTCGGACAGACTTTATCCCAGCTTTTATGGGGCTTTAATTTTATAATCGGCGCTGTTTTAGCACTATTACTCAGAGTCATATTTGATAAAATGAAAGATAAAAAAATAATGGTCAGAAATTATCCTAACAACTTCCTTCTTCAAAGAATAGCCGGCGGTTCCTTTGACTTTATGATAGCAGCAGCAATTTCTGCAATATCACTTTTAGTACTTGAATACTATATTGTTCCGACATTGATTGTTACAACTGTTGGCGGGTTTCTTACCATGTTTTATCTTCTTATAATGTGCAAAAAAATATACGGTAAAGATGTTCTTGAAAACCTCATCGGTATGTATGGAATGATGACCGGAACCATATCAACCGGTATGGCTCTTTTAAAAGAGGTTGATCCTAATTTCGAGACAGGAGCTTCAAAAAATTTCGTACTTGGAAGCGGGGTTGGTTTAATATTCGGATTTCCACTTATGATATTACTTACAGTACCCATTATGGGTTATATCCAAAACAAACCTGTGTATTACCTGTTGACACTTTTGCTGTTTACAGTATATCTTGGATTTTTATTTTTAATGATGTATCTTAACCGCCCAAAAACTGCTGAGAGTAAAAAATAGCATAGAAAGTGGGTGTATTCTTCCTTGTATTAATGAATACACCCACTTTTTTCGGGTCCCTTTATCAGAACCGGCTCTGCCTGTTTAATTCAGGTATCAACCACTTGTACTCCTATGTTCTAATCTTTGTAGCAGCCTCCGATACCACCAAATATATGGGGGAATAACAACCAGACAATTATGATTATTACAATTATCCATATAATTTCATTACCACACCCGAAAAATCCATGCCTCTCTTCATCCATCTCTTAATTCACCTCCTGATAAAAATAAGAACCATTAATTCTGTTATCTTTCGTTTTACTTACTAAGGAATGACAAAACAATAACTTCCCATTTTTGAAGCGGTTTTTATTCTGTCATTCCTAAACATCTAATTGCGTATCAACAGGGTTTCTTTTAACTACATATCCTTTGTTTTCGTAGAAAAGTATCAGGAATATGATAATAAAGAAAAGTATTGAACAATTATCTTCAAAAAGCCCTCCAAGAAATCCTCTCTTTCCTGCCATTTAAAACCCTCCTTAAAAATACTTTCAAATCGTTACGTTTTATATTATTCAACTGGATATTATTTTGTTACATTTGAGCTCCAGGAAAATATTCTTCTACCCCACAAATTTATATCAAAGAATATCTTTCTGAAATAGATAACGAAGAGATTATAGAGGCTGTTTGTACAAGCTATACAACCACTTGAACTTGTAGCGTTCATTTCAGGAAAATATTCTTCAAGCTAAGAGGGGGCTGTGAATGGTAACATTTTAATCGTTACTGAATTTATAAATTGATTTCATTTATTGCTTTATTTAAAAAATTGTATTATAATTGCTTTAAGGGTAATTTTAAAAACAATGTCACAGGTGGTTTAAATGAAAATTGAAAAAATAAGTGAAAATATTATTAAAGTAACCATTTCATTGGATGACCTTGAGGAACGTAATATAGATATGTCCTCCCTTAATTATAATTCTCCTGCAGCACAGGAATTATTCTGGGATATGATGGAACAGGCTGAAATTCAGTTTGGTTTTGAACTGAATGAATCTCAACTTATAATAGAACCCATACCAAGTTCTGATGACGGGTTTATTATAACCATAACTCAAATTGATGATGATGGAGATTTTGAATCCATACACCGTTATATTAGAAACAGATTTAAGAAAGCAGACCTTAAACTCAAAAGGAAAAATTTAAAAATTTTTTCAGCAGTACTTATATACTCTTTTAAAAGCTTTGATGATGTATGCAATCTATGCAAAAGAATATATCCTATATATACCGGTTCAAGTACATTATATAAATTAAAACAGAATTATTATCTGGTTTTTACATCAGTCAGCAATTCCACAACCCATTCAAAAACATTTGATTCACTTCTCACAGAATATGGTACTAAAATATCAAATGTAGACTTTTATGAGGGATATTTAAACGAATATGCCACAAGGATTATAGATTCAGAAGCCGTCCAGACTCTGTCCAAAGCTATTTAAACATGACAATTCCAGCACTCCAAAATTAATGTATGTGTCAATTTTCCAAAAGTGTTCCGTGATCATGTGGTTTGTTCACGGCAGCCTGTCCGTTTGGAATAATAAGCTTATTATCACTTTCGTTTAAATTGCCCTTAAAATAATCTCTATTCATATATTCACCTATTTTATATGTCAATGCGTTATTTAACACCATATCCATATCAGATACCGTTATAAAACTCATTTTTTCCATAATATTCTTGGGTATTTCATCCATGTCCTTAATATTCTCTTTTGGTACTATAACAGTATTTATCCCTGCCCTGTGTGCTGCCATTATTTTTTCTTTAAGTCCGCCTATAGGAAGTACCCTGCCTCTTAAGGTAATTTCACCTGTCATTGCAACACTGCTTTTTACAGGTATCCCCGTAATTGCTGATACCATTGCGGTTGCAAGTGTTATACCTGCTGAAGGACCATCTTTTGGAATTGCACCCTCAGGTACATGTATATGAATATCATATTCCTTGTAAAAATCATTATCAATATTAAATTTTGAAGCCCGAGAACGTATATAACTCATGGCCGCCCTTGCGGACTCCTTCATGATTTCTCCCAGATGTCCTGTAAGTTCAAGTTTTCCTTTTCCTTTCATAAGAGATACCTCAATTGAGAGCGTATCTCCACCCACAGGTGTCCAGGCAAGGCCTGTTGCAACTCCTGTTTCATCCTTTTCATTAGCTTTATCATATCTGTATTTCTTTATTCCTAACATCTTACCGGCTACTTGAGGAGAAATTTTCATTGTTTTTCTCCCTGTTGATATCAATATTTTTGCAGCTTTTCTGCATATTTTGGCGGTTTCCCTTTCAAGATTCCTAACCCCTGCTTCTCTTGTATAGTAATTTATAATATCCCTAACCGTCTGTTCTTCAAACCTCAAGGCTTTTTTCTTAAAACCATGAGCCTTAATTTGTTTTGGTATAAGGTATTTCAGTGCTATATTTACCTTTTCCTCTTCGGTATATCCTGATATATTGATAATTTCCATTCTGTCCATAAGTGGCTGAGGTATCGTTTCAACATTGTTGGCAGTCATTATGAACATCACATCTGATAAATCAAATGGTACCTCAAGGTAGTGGTCTCTGAATGAAAAATTTTGTTCTCCATCAAGAACTTCCAACATAGCTGATGCGGGATCTCCCCTGAAATCATTACTCATTTTATCTATTTCATCAAGCAGTATAAGAGGATTAGCCGACTTTGCCTGTTTTATAGCTGAAACAATTCTTCCCGGCAAAGCTCCTATATATGTCCTCCTATGCCCCCTTATTTCCGCTTCATCTCTTACACCTCCCAGGGACATCCTGACATAATTCCTGTTGATTGCCCTTGCAATTGATTTGGCAATTGATGTCTTACCTACTCCCGGAGGCCCCACAAAACAGAGTATGGGTCCTTTAAGGTTATTTTTCAGTTTTCTTACAGCCAGATATTCTACTATCCTTTCCTTAACCTTTTCCAGGCCATAATGATCCTCTTCAAGAATATCTTCAGCCCTTTTTATATCTAAAATTTCTTCCGTTTTTTTATCCCATGGAAGGTCAAATATCCAATCCAGGTAAGTCCTTACAACAGTTCCTTCAGCTGTACCCGGAGGCATCTTAGAAAGCCTTTTAAGTTCTTTGTTTACCTTGTCTGAAACTTCGGATGGCAGGTTCCTTTTTTCAAACTTTTGTCTGTATTCTTCAACTTCAGCTTTAATTCCGTCTTTATCACCAAGTTCATTTTGAATTGCTTTAAGTTGTTCTCTTAAATAGTATTCTTTTTGCATTTTGTCTATTTGTTTGCGTACCTTAGCATTTATATTCTTTTCAATACGCAGTATTTCAATTTCTTTTGAGAGTATTCCAAGAACTTTTTCAAGCCTTTTTACAGGATGAAATTCATTCATAATCTCCTGTTTCTGTTCAATCTTTATAAAAATATTTGATGTTATGACATCGGCAAGTTGTCCTATTTTTTCTATTGACATAGCAGCCATTACAATTTCCGGCGATATTTTACCACTCAACTTGACATATTCCTCAAAAGTTGTCATGACTTGCCTTTTAAGCGCTTCCATTTCATTCTTGTTATATTCAATGGAATTATATATTTTTTCTACCGTTTCTACCATTAAAAACGGTTCTTTCTGAACTATTTTACTAAACTCAGCTCTGCTTAATCCCTCCACCAGTACACGTATTGTGTCCCCGGGAAGCTTAAGAAGCTGTTTTACTTTTGATATTGTCCCTACTTTATATAAATCTTTCTCATCAGGTTCATCATTACCTGCATCTTTTTGTGCAACAAGAAAAATAAGCTGATTTTTCATCATAGCTTCTTCAAGCGCTTTTACCGATTTTTCCCTGCCAACATCAAAGTGCAGTATCATATAAGGAAACACCGTCAGGCCTCTGAGGGCAAGCAACGGTAATACCTGTTTTTTTATAATTTTTTTTGACCTTAGCATTTTGACCACATCCCCTTTAATGCATAACATTTTAACACTAAGTAATATAAATATCAAATTGTTTTATATGGTATTTCAGGAAAAGTGTCAAGGGGACGGGGTTGTTGACACCCTTTTTTGTGCTTGCGAGGGTGTCAACAACCCCGTCCCCTTGACACTTACTTACTTACATACCTTTCAGCCATATACGCTGCAACGGCACCATCAGATGCAGCGGTAATAACCTGGCGTAATATCTTATCTCTCGCATCTCCTGCTGCAAAGACCCCCTGTAATCCTGTCTGCATTTTATCATCGGTAAGAATATATCCGTCCTTATTGAGAGGAACACTTTCTTTTACCAATTCAGTGTTAGGTAATACTCCAATTGCAACAAAAACGCCATCAACCTCAATAACTTTCATTTCATTTGTCTTAACATTTTTTACCTTTATGCCCTCTACTCCAATTTTTCCCTCAATATCCTCTATAACCGAATCCCATACAAATTCGATCCTGTTATTTTTGAAAAGTTCGTTCTGCAATGCCTTTACAGCTCTTAATGAATCCCTTCTGTGTACTACATATACCTTACTGCATAATCGTGAAAGATAAATTGCATCTTCTGCAGCAGTGTCACCCCCTCCAATTACTGCAACCTTTTTATTCTTATAAAAAGAACCATCACATGTCGCACAATATGAAACCCCCGACGACCTGAATTCCTTTTCCTTCTCCAGTCCAAGCTGCCTGGGATAAGCACCCATACAGAGAATTATAGCCTTACTTTCGTAAATATTGTCTGTGGTCTTAACCGATTTTACTTCTCCTTCAAGATTTAACTTTTCAACTTTCTCATTTACAACACTCACACCAAATCTTCTTGCCTGATTCTCCATGCGCATCGCAAGTTCAAGCCCTCCAACGGGCTCTTCAAAACCAGGATAGTTTTCCAGCATATTTGTTGTGGACATCTGCCCACCTGAATACATTTTCTCAATTAAAAGAGTATCAAGATTCGCCCTTGAACAATATAACGCGGCAGTTAAACCTGCCGGCCCTCCGCCTACTATTATAACATCATACATTTATCTGTTATCTCCTTTCAATAATTTAATTTTAATATGCCGATAAAATGCAAACCAAAAAGTATTATGATTATACCGCTTATTTTTGCAAATATTCCGGAATTACTTTTTAAGAACTGTCCTAAGGAAGTAGCAGCCGCACCCAATGAAACAAAAACAATAGTAAACCCTGCAGCAAACCCGAGGGAATTAATCAAAAGCCTTCCTTTGTTTTCAGACATGCTTATCTCTTTTTCATCCGATACACCGGCAAGGTAAAATATGTACACGGGCAGCATAGGTAAAAGGCATGGCGAAATAAATGTAAGCAGCCCCTCTGCAAAACTTATTATAAAATTTGATAATTGCATACGACAGTCATCTCCCTAATTATTTTCATTCCAATATTTTATCACTCTTTTAACTGCTTGACTACAAAAAAATTTAATTTTTTTAATTCAACTTTTCTGCCTTTCATACATACAATAATAAAGTAAAATTACAAATATCGAGAGGGGATTCATAATATTTATGAATAATTCATTTAACAAGAAACTTTCGGATTTATTGGGCAGGATGGATGAAAAAGTCCTTCAGGCAAAACTCAACAAGGCATTTGATATGTTACAAAATGGTGATACGGAAGAAATAGCCAGAAAAATAAATAAAATTGATAAGAATGAACTTATTGAAAAAATCAATGATTTTGATACATCCAAACTTGATAATCTTAACATTGATAAGGAAGACCTGAAAAAAATGATAGCCGGTGCAGACATGGTAAAGCTTCATGAACTCTTGGGGGAAAAAGGGGATGTAATATTAAATAAAATAATAGGCATTATTGGTTAACCATCCGAATATATTCTATATATAACGAGGCGCAAGATGTCCCCACCTCTATAGGTAACGGGTACCAATTAAAGCTCTTCAGGTGGTGGGCATATCAACCGTTGCAGCAATGAGTAAAAAATCGGGGGAAATAAAATGAGTGAGGATTTTAACCAAAAAATATTAGACATAATAGAAATGCTGGGCAGCAGTGATATTAAGGATAATATGGCAGGAGGCAACGAAGGCAGCAGAGGCAGCACCGAAACCGGTTCTTCCAATAAATCTGAAGGTACCGGCAAGACTGGAACCGGTAATGATAATAATGAACAGGTTGATAGGATTAGGAATCTCATTGAACTTTTTTTAAACTCAAAAAAAAATGATGATTCCTCAAAAATACCATATAATATAAATAGTATAATTTCTCAAAACGACCCTAAAATAAACCTTCTAAAATCAATCAAGCCTTTTTTGAACAGCAGAAGACAGAACAGGCTCAACAAGTGTATTAATATTTTACAAATGTCTTATGTTGCCAGGCTATTTAAAGAGCAGGAAGAGGGTTCCTGACATATGATACATGAAAATAATCAGAACAATCCCTTATATGATACGGTTGAAAATATAAAAAACATACCTATGCCTGATGAAGATATCAATTCAACAGATGATAAAAACCGTAAAAAAACCAATGTTTCAAGTTCTTCAGCTATAAGCAGGTTCATAGGAAACATACATATTGACGATCTTCTTATAATCGCTGTCATTCTATTGCTTTTTAACGATAGAACGAAGGATGAGCTTTTGATTATCATACTTGTATATCTGTTTCTCGCATAATTTCCTTTTATTCATGAATAATTTATTTCTAATTACAGAAAATATACGTAAAATACTGTAAGATAAAGGAGAACAGAAATGCAAAAGAAAATTTTGTTGGTGGTATTGTCTTCAATATTTATAATTTTGCTTTTATTGGTATATAATGCATACAGTGTTGAAATTACAGATTTTTTTTGCTACAGCCGTTCAGTCCTTTCCTATTACGGTTCACGCGGGCAGGAAGTTATTGATATCCAGGCAAAACTATACAACTGGGGATACTATAAGGGTATTGTCGATGGAATATACGGCTATAAGACCTTTCAGGCCGTAAAATGGTTTCAGTCAAAGAACGGACTTAAGGTGGACGGTATCGTGGGGCCAGAAACGCTTGCCGCCTTGGGCCTGCCAGGAGGGAGTACTGCTGCGGCCTCACCAGTTGGAAATCGTGACCTCGACCTTCTTGCGCACCTTGTATACGGTGAGGCAAGAGGAGAACCCTATACAGGTAAAGTAGCCGTTGCTGCAGTTGTGCTCAACAGGGTACGCGACAGCAGGTTTCCAAGTACTATTTCCGGCGTTATATACCAACCTTCTGCTTTTACTGCAGTTTCAGACGGCCAGATAAACCTTTCTCCTGATAAAAGCGCACGTGATGCCGCATCGGATGCATTAAACGGATGGGACCCTTCATATGGCTGCCTGTACTATTATAACCCCGCAATCGCAACAAGCGGATGGATCTGGTCACGCCCCATCATAATAAAAATAGGCAAACACAACTTTGCAAAATAGCTGATATTTGGTTTTGCATGATAAACTCATTGTAATTTGAAACTATATTTTTACAGTACCTGTCCGATTACTCTTAGAAAATTATTTCCTGCAATACCATTGACTTCTTCCTGCTTGTAATTAAGCTTTAACAATTCATTGAAGACGATACCGATGTCTTCCACTCCCTTTATACCCTCAGGGAGATACTCAATACCGTCAAAATCCGTTCCGATACCTATATGGCGCGTACCTATCAATCCGGAAATATATTCTATATGATTTATTATATCGTGTATGCCTGCATTTCCCGAATTATTTAAAAATTCAGGATAAAAATTGATTCCCGTTACCCCGTCATTTTCTTTAAGCTTCAAAAGCTGCTCATCATTCAGATTCCTTTGGCTGCTGCATATTTTCCATGCGTTGGAGTGTGTTGCAATTACCGGGCAATCCGTCAACTCCATTACTTCCATGAAACCTTCATAATTCATATGTGACAGGTCAATCAACATTCCAAGTGAATTCATTTCCCTTACAACTTCTTTTCCAAATTCCGTGAGCCCGCAGTGGGCATCGTCTTCAACACCTGAAGCAATCTCATTTCTGTAGTTCCATGTAAGGCATACGCTTCTTACACCAAGCTCATAAAATTTTTCAAGTGCCGATAATTCACCCTCAAACGCTTCTCCTCCTTCCACGGATAGAAGTGCAGCCGTCTTTTTTCCTTCCAACGCTTCTTTTATTTCGGCATAATTGCGGCATAATGACATGTAATCCCCATATATTTTTAATTGTTCATAGAATTTATCAATTAACGTTAAAGCCCTTTTTTTATAATACCTCATATTACCATCCTGCTCCGGGCTCACAAATGCTGCAAAGAACTGTACATATTTTTTCTCTTTGCCAATTCTTGATAGATCAAGATGAAGATCATTTCTATATATATTCTGCCCTTTTTCCATTATCTCCAACAAAGTATCACAATGTGCATCAACTATAACCATTTTTACCTGCTTTCTCATTTTGTAATGTCTACCGACTATTGACTACTTGTATTAAATGTCTCTTTCATGCTTAAGGATATTCTTTTTCTCGCCGCATCAACATCAATAACCCTGACTGTAACTATATCCCCTACTGCCGTTATATCCATAGGATGCCTTACAAATTTGTCCGACATTTCCGATATGTGTACAAGCCCGTCCTGGTGTACCCCAATATCAACAAATGCCCCAAAGTCCGATACGTTTCTCACTGTTCCCGTCAGAACCATATCAGGCTTTAAATCTTCAATGTCCATCACATCTGACCTTAATATCGGCGCAGGCAGTTCATCCCTTGGGTCTCTGCCCGGTTTCTGCAGTTCTTCAATCATATCTTTTAATGTTGGTACACCTACGTCAATTTGAACTGCTACCTTCTCAATACCCACTTTTTCAATTTTTTGTTTAAGGCTGACCAAATTCCTTTTTTTAATATCATCAAGAGAATACCCCGTTGCTTCAAGAAGCTTCTCAACAGCTTCATATGACTCCGGATGCACTGAGGTATTATCCAGTACATTGGCGCTGTCGGATATTCTCAAAAACCCTGCACACTGTTCAAAAGCTTTCTCACCAAGCTTTTTTACTTTCTTAAGTTCATCTCTTCTCAAAAACCTGCCGTTTTTTTCCCTGTATTCAATTATATTTTTTGCAATACCTGAATTAATACCCGAGACATATGACAGAAGGGAAGCCGATGCCGTGTTCAAATCGACTCCTACACTGTTTACCGCATATTCAACAACATCACCAAGTGATTTGTCAAGTTTTTTACGGTTTACATCATGCTGATACTGGCCGACCCCTATCGATTTCGGATCTATCTTAACAAGCTCTGCCAGTGGGTCCTGGAGTCTTCTTGCAATTGAAACCGCACTACGCATCGAAACATCAAAATCCGGGAATTCTTCCGCGGCCAGTTTTGATGCGGAGTAAACCGATGCTCCCGCCTCATTTACTACCATATAATATACTTCCCTGTCAATTTCTTTTAAAAGCTCTGCTGTAAATAATTCCGATTCCTTTGATGCTGTTCCGTTTCCGATTGAAACTATATCCACCTTGTACTTTTCAATAAATTCCTTCATTATTTTTTTGGATTCTTCAATTTTATTCTGTGGAGGCGTCGGATATATCACCGCCTTGTCAAGCACCTTCCCTGTGTCATCCACAACAGCAAGCTTGCAACCCGTCCTGTATGCAGGGTCAAGCCCGAGAACGATTCTTCCCTTTACAGGCGGCTGAAGCAAAAGATTTCTCAGGTTTTCCGAGAAAACCTTTACTGCCTGTTCTTCTGCCTTTTCTGTCAACAGATTTCGCACCTCATTTTCTATTGAAGGAACTATAAGCCTTTCATATGAATCTTCAATAGCTTTTTCCACATATTCTGATACTATGTTTCCATTCTTTTTTAGGACCTTTGCTTTCAAATACTGCAATAAAAGCTCATCAGGCACATTAATAATTACCTGGAGTATATGCTCCTTCTCTCCCCTGTTAATTGCCAGAATTCTATGTTTTGCAATCCTTGAAACCGGTTCCTTGTAATCATAATACATATTATACACCGAATCTTCTTTTACAACCGCAGAGGTTACAATCGTACCATGCTTGAAAAACAAATCCCTTAATGCTTCTCTGAATTCGGCATTATCCGAAATAACCTCCGCTATTATATCCATAGAACCGTTTAAGGCATCTTCTGTCGTATTCACTCCTTTTTCAGTATTGATATATGTAACAGCCAATTCTTCAATGCTCCCCTGTTTTATTTCCTGGGACAATATAACATTTGCCAGCGGTTCAAGCCCTTTTTCTTTTGCAATGGAGGCTCTTGTCCTGCGTTTTGGCTTATATGGCCTGTATATGTCCTCTACTTTCTGCAATGTTGATGCATTTTCAAGAGCTTCTCCTATTTCTTTAGTAAGCTTTCCCTGCTCGTCAATAAGGCGCTTTACATCTTCTTTCCTTTCTTCAAGATTTTTAAGATACGAAAATCTTTCATGAAACTCTCTCAATACCTGGTCATTTAATTCTCCGGTCATTTCCTTTCTGTATCTTGCGATAAAAGGTATTGTATTTCCTTCCTCAATAAGCCTTACAGTATTTTCTGCCTGAAAAGGCTTTAAATTAAATTCTTTAATAAGCTGCTTTATAATGTCGACCATGACTTCCTCCTGTAATCATAATACTTTATTTATGTCCCTTACTATTAATAAGCTTAATCACCTGTGCCAAATCAGGCATAGCGGGTATGGCACCTTTCTTTGTGACACAAAGCGACGCAGCTGCATTCGAAAACCGTAAAATTTCTTCAATGGCACTGCCGTCAAGCATACTAACCTTTATAATACCCCTGTCCGCCAGAGAAAATAGAAATGCTCCCATAAAAGCATCACCTGCCCCTGTTGCGTCAACAGCTTTTAATTCAATAAAAGCACCCTTTTCACCCGTTTCACTGCCAAACCTGTAAAATGCACCTCTATGCCCCAATGTAACAAGTATCAGTTTTGTACCGTATTGTGTATAAATTGTAAATGTCCCTTTTTCGGTATCATCAGTGCCCGTTAGAAAAAATAATTCCTCCTCAGATATTTTCAGTATATCTGCATAACCTATAACCGATTTTATACGATTTTTTGCATCTTTTATGTTTTGCCACAGAGAAAGCCTGAGATTTGGGTCATACGATACGGTTACATTATTTTTTCTTGCATATTGCAGGGATTTTATTGTTGCAGTTCTTGACGGTTCATTAGTTAATGAAAGTGAACCAAAATGAAAAATACTCGAGTTCCTTATAAGTTCAGAATCCACCTCTTCAGTCCTTAAATCCGTGTCAGCACCCGGGTTCCTGTAAAAAGCGAATGACCTTTCTCCGCTCTTATCAAGTTCTACAAAGGCAAGCGTTGTACCGTATTTGTTGCTGAACCTGAACCCCCTTGTATCTACATTGTTTTTCTCCAATACGGATTTGAGAAATTTTCCGAACATATCATCTCCGGCTTTCCCTATAAATGCCGCTTTACCTCCAAGCCTTGCAACACATACTGCCACATTTGCGGGTGCTCCGCCGGGATTTTTTTCAAACAGGCCTGCACCGCTTTCCGAAATTCCCGCAGGCGTGAAATCTATCAAAATTTCTCCCAATACGGTTATAACCTTTTTTGATAATGCTATTTTATCATTTGATACTATTGAATCGTTCATTACAATCCCTGCCTGTGTTTTTTTCCCTCAGCCTCTTTGAGTATATCTTCCAAAGCCTCTCCTCTGTTAATCATCCTGAAGAAATCTATAATATGTTTTACTATTATTTCCCCGTTTTTAAACCCGCAAAAATGTTCAACAGCAACCTCAATACCTTTTTCATCAATAAATTGCTGTACGGCAGCCGCGTTTTCATCATTTGGGGGAGCAAACACAAATCCTGCCGCAAGCCCTATTGAAATATATACGGGATTAATCCCATTTTTTACACACAGCCTTGCCGCTCCTGCCAGCCTGTCGTTTTCCGAAAGTTTCCTTACCGGGTCTCTGCCAACTCTTTCCACCGTATCTCCCAGAAGCCTGTTTCCAAACCTGTATATTAAATCCTCCGAATGGTTTAAAAGTTCATCAAGAGGTTCATTATGCTCCTTTGACATAGCTATTGCGGACTCCTGCAGTGCTCTCAGCAGTATAATCTTTATAAAAGGGTTTCCAACGGATTCCCATATATACCGGCTGTTGTCAATAAAGCCCAGGTATGCCGATACCGCGTGTCCCATATTATGCATGTATAGCTTCCTTTGTATATAAAAGTCAAACGGCGAGAACGGTACCATGTTTACAATATCCGGAATTTCTCCCTTAAATCCGTCCCTGTCCACAGGAAGCTCACTATAAGGCTCAACCCATACCCTCAACGGATTGCCTTCCTGCATTTTGTCTGTCATTACAGGCACCATCCTGCCTATTGAAGCCTCAACAAGCCCTATAAATCTGTCAAATTGCTCTTTTTGTTTGTCGTCCAATTTTTTCTTTATAAGTCCTTCAAGGTATTTATTGGCATTAATCAGGTTTTCGCATATTATTATATTCAATGGATTGTTATTGCCCTTTTCCCATCTTTTAACAATCCCCCTGGCAATCGGTTCTGCAATTTTAGGGAGGACATTTACCCCTACGGCAGTAGCCATTATGTCAGCAGATTCAATTTCTCCGACGACCTTTTCAATGTCCTTCGCATTAACCGCC
>CAZANH010000228.1:0-1733 GCA_964486515.1 uncultured Eubacteriales bacterium | reverse complement strand
TTTTTTAAGCCAAAGCGCTCCAGTGTTTTCAGCATAGCTTCGATGACAGTAAAAGAGGTATAGTGAGCGTTTGGTGTGGATGCCCTGGCACTTTCGTATTCTTCCGGCGCAAGCAATTCCTTAAGTTCCGTATATTCCCTGTGCCATGCTTCATTATTCGGGTCAAAGGTCTGCACCAGTTCTCCCCAACCGGTATACCTTACAAGAATCCTCTGCTCACCGGATGTGGCCAGCCGATTTTCTTCCTCAATAACCTTAAGGGTTTTGATTGTTTCAATATTTGCCATGAATTTTGTCCTCTGTCCTCCTATACCGATTTCTGATTCTCTCCTCCGTACCGGTATCAAGTTCAAGCAACTCTGTGAGCAAATGCACAGCTTTTTCATATTCCTGGGATCTGTTTTCCTGTTTTTGATCCATGATTATTCCACCTCTCGTTTTTATTGGATTTTGTAGGTTTTGAGCAAAAGTAAAATGACATGAAAAAAGAAGCCTTGAGGCTTCTCTTAATATAAAATTATGTCAACAGCGTTGACACATAATAAGTATTACTATATTTTAGTATTTATTTTTCAATAGCTTTATATAAGCAGCTAATCAAAGGAGTGAGGTTTTTATCAACTGATATTATTGATGCTTTCAATAATTCCTGATCATCAACAAGAGACCAGTCTATAATATAGTTTCTTTTCAGTGCCAGGCATCTTATATATTCCCTGATAACCCTGCCATTACCCTCACGAAAAGGATGCACAATATTTAACTCCGACATATAGAACGCTAAACATTTTGTAAATTCATGTAATCCCAAATTGATTAAATATTTATCTTCTCTTAACTTTTTAAAAAGGTCATCAAGGGTTTGATATATAAACTGACTTTTACAAAAAAATGTATCACCTTTCCAGATATCCTCTTCCCTGAATTTACCTGCAAATGGATAAATATCTTGAAAAATATATTTATGAATGTTTTTTAAATGAAGTATACCGAAACGGCCTCTTATGGGCTCTCTTATAAGCTCTGCCAATCGTTGATTTGTCAGGTCTTCTTCTATTGCTGTAAGTACTTTTTCTTCTTTAATCCCCAGCTTATTTATCAAAACATCACAATCAGGATAAAAATACATGGAGTGAATAATATCTTCACGATTATATCTTGAAAAAATATCCTCAGCCATACTATCTTACCAACGTATTCAAATGGATTTTTTTTATTTTTTCTATAGCCTGCTCGCTGGTAATATTACCTTCCAGATACTGACGGGTAATTGCGGCACCAGATTTACTCGGTTTAAGTCCTTCAACAGCTAAAGTTGCAGATGCACTAGCAATAATTTTATCTATATCATTATGTTTTTTATTCATTACCTACTATCCTCTCTTTCATTAAATTTTCCTGTATTTATTATACCATCTCTTAAGTCTTTATGCACTAAAAAAGGGCATAATTATTTATTAAAAATACAAAAAAGTCAATTATTCTCCACAAGAGCTGGGACTTCCAGCTCTTGTGGGAATGGTAATTGATTTATTTTGGAGTAAATATTCAATAACCGCATTCATCAAATGATAAATGGTAGTTTTGATTTTCTCCGGTTTTGTGATACCAAAACACATTGTCAGATTGGATTGGGGATCTTATCCCGAATATTTTGTTATCCCGAAAAAATCATTAAAATATCCAAATATCCATCTTTCTATCTGATAACTTCCGGATAATAAAATGTTCTT
>CAZANH010000227.1:0-10189 GCA_964486515.1 uncultured Eubacteriales bacterium | reverse complement strand
GGGTTTGCTTCTCGGAGCTGTTTACGCATTGAACCCGGGCGTGTTTTTCAACTCATCCGTATGGGGGCAGTTTGATTCAATACCTGCTACGCTCCTTCTCGGTGTCATATATTGCTTTACTTTAAACAAAAAAGTCTCCGCGGCAATACTTTTTGCAATAGCTGTCCTTACAAAACCCCAGAGTGCGCTGCTTGCACCCCTGGTACTCATATTGTTCTTCCGGGGATTCTCCTTTGGGAAAATTGAACACCGGAGAAAGTTATTGTATGCCATAACCGGATGTGCAGGCATATACATATTTACCGTATACCCCTTTTACAGGGCTACGCCTTTTTACAGTGAGGCACAGCAGGCATTACCAAATTTCGCGGCTCCCATATACCAGGCTGCTGACTTTTTTTACTGGATAATTGAATTATATTTAAGAAGCGTGAAGGACTATCCCTATGCAACTGCAAACGCTTTTAACATATGGACAATCCTTGGCGGGCAGACAGTAAATGATTCTCTTCCTTTTTTAGGTTTGAACTATAACACATGGGGCACCGTATTCTTCCTTGCATTACCTGTCCCATTATCCGTAATTCTCGCGGTAAAAAGGAAAGGCAGTGAACTTGCGTCATACTTCAGTGCATTCCTGATGTTCTTCGGTGCCTTCATGTTTATGACAAGAATGCACGAAAGGTATCTCCTTCCCGCCATCATATTTATAACCGTCAGCATACTGTGGGATTCCAGGCTGTGGCTTCCGATGGGTATTTTGAGCCTTTGCGTGCTTGGTAACCACTGGTATGTATATTATATGACCAACAGGGGGCAAACATGGCTCAGGAATTACGATACCTTTGCCGTAATAACAGCTGTCATAACTCTTGCAGTTATGATGTACACAATCTATTATGCATTAAAGCTTACTATTATAAATGGTAAGCCAGTTAAAGGAAGCAAACACCCTGCCGCATGACAAAACAATCTCATTCGCATCTTTGACTGCAGGGGGTTCATATATGCTTTAAAAAATATGAAGAGGAGGCATTACATATGTCAGGAAAATTCATATCATGTGCGGTTTTGGTTTTAATCCTATCCGCCTTCTTTTGTTCAATCACCTTTGGCGAAGTCACAAATCTCATAAAAAACCCGGGTTTTGAGGAAGTAACGGGGGACAGCGCCGATGGCTGGTCTACAATGTCATTTGACACCTCTCCCGGCGCGGCTGAATTTATCGTTGATAAAGGTGGCGCTTATTCGGGCTCGATTTGTTTAACCATCAACAACAAGAAGCCGAATGACAGCAAGGCAGTCCAGTATCTAGACATTGAACCCG
Source organism: uncultured Eubacteriales bacterium (assembly GCA_964486515.1). Classification (GTDB taxonomy): domain Bacteria; phylum Bacillota; class Clostridia; order Acetivibrionales; family CAZANH01; genus CAZANH01. Next base: position 8,862 of record CAZANH010000227.1, on the reverse strand, counting down.
GGGAAATTTATAAGGTTTCATGCCGGATAAGGACTGAAGGCATTTCTCAGCAGGCGGGTTCTGCCAATATAACATTAATGCAGGGCAGGGCAATTTATACCTCGCTTGAGCTTTCCGACACAGGCGGGGAATGGCAGAAGCTTGAGTTTCAGATAACTTCTCTCAAGGATTTCGGAAACGCCCTTACTTTTATGCTTCGTTTGGGAGGCCAGGGTACACTGAACAAAGGCAAGGCATCTTTTGATGATATTTCGGTGGAACTGATGAAAAAACAGGATGCTTCCATTCCGCTTCAAAAATTCTACATTCCGCCCGAAGACAACCCCGGTGCGTCATCAGTCAACACAGGGCAAGGGAATGGGAACAGTGCTTCAGGATCAGGCAATACGCTGATTTATATCTTCGTCGGTATTGCCGTGGTTGCTCTTATAGTTTTCATCGAAGTCAGGTTTGCAAAACGTGATAAAAACAAGCCTGAAAACAAGGATGACAATGAATATGAAATAGTAGACTTTGAAGGTAAAAGCAGCAGCGAAGATGAAGATGAGGATAAAGATAGTACGGATGTCAATAGTACGGATGATGGTAGTATGGATGATAGTGGTACGGATGAAGATGAGGATAATGTTAACGACGATGACCATGAAAAATAGGAAAAATTTATTAAGGTATATTTTTATAGCCGTATCCGTTATCAGTGCATTATGCTGCATAGTTTCGTCAGCTTTACACTATAACGGCAGATATTACGGCAACAATGTGACCTGGATCAGTTTCATAACAGGCATTATAGCCCTGCTCATCGCATTTTTCCCTTTTAACGGCTTAAAAAATAAAAATAAAAACCGTTATGTTTTTTCAAAATTATCCGTCATTGTCATTGTCATTTTATCACTGTTCTTTATCCTGTCACACCTCTGGAATTTCAAAACAGCTCCATGGAACCAAAACGGCCTGTTTGACGATGCCGCATGGAATGTATATTTTACCCAGAGCTATGTTATGGAAGGACAGCCGTTCCAGGGTGCGGTACACGAAAGGATCCATCCCCATCCAAGGGAAACCCTTTTCCATTACTACATTGATTTTGCCTTTATTATTTTCGGTTACAATATACTTACATTTAATCTATCGGTGTTGCTCCTGGGATTTCTTACATTTTTATTCACCGTTCTGCTTGTCCACAGGCTTTTTAACAATATTGCCGTAACAATATTCACCGCACTACTGTTTGATTTTTTCCCGCTGCACTTTTTGTTCTGCTTTGTAGGCCAGCGCTATGCTATCGTACCCCCTCTGCTGATGTCTTCGCTCTATTTTCTTCACAAGGGGTTCGAGGAAAAATCATATTTCAGCATTTCAATAAGTTCCGTCCTTTCCGGCTTGTGTTTTTCAGGCGCCATTATGGGAAGGCAGTATCATATGGGGCTTTTTGGCGCATTAATCCTGTATCTCCTGTTTGGCTTCAAAAAATATTTCACAAGGATAAACTGGAATTTCTTCAAGCTGTTTGCCGCCGGTACTTTTCTCTCTTCCATACCGCTGCTTATGTACATCTGCTACAACACCGGGTCATACTTTGCCAATGAAAGCGGCTATATGTCAGAATTCATCAGTTCGGTCAAGAATAACGGCATTCAGGGGTTCATGGGCTATTACAAAAGAATGTATGACTGCCTGTTTGGTTTTTCATGGTATAAATGGTTCATACCCGATTTCCCGATAATTCCTAAAATTTATTATGTGTTTTTGATACCGGGTTTTCTAATCGCATTTATAAAAAAGCACTACCACTTCATAACTTTATCTCTTATACCTCCATTAGGTGCGTTTATATCGGGTTTTTCGGATTACAGGGTACTCATGGCTTGCCCTGTATGGATTGTCCTTATGGCATTCACAATAAATGAACTGGTTAATGCGGGAAAATACATAAATATAATACTTGAAAAGCTCAATAATGCGGTAAAAGCATTGGTTAAACCGCAGGACAAAGTTAGAGCCATACACAAAGTTGGAGTCGGAGTCGAAGTTGGAGTTGAAGTAGAAGATAAAGTTGGAGCTGAAAACAAAGTTGGAGTTAGAGGTGAAGGCGAAGTTATAGTTGAAGGCGAAGTTGGAGTTAAAGGCGAAGTTAGAGGTGAAGGCAAAGTTAGAGGTGAAGGCGAAGTCAGAGTTAGAGGCAAAACCGGAGCCGTAATCGGGAATATCAGGTTTCGTTTTACCGGTATGGTAATTGTACTTGCCATCCTGCTTCCCGGCTTATTCACAACTGTAAAATATATCGCTTCCAAATCTTTGGATCCATATTCCGTACGGTTTTTTGCCCAAAAGGACGTAGCCGTTTCAAGGATGATCAGGGATATCTCAGCCGGTGTTTCGGAACCCTCCCCTGTTTTCAGGCATAATGAATTCAGAAAGCTGGAAGACCTGAAGGAAACGGATTTTGATATATTTGTATGTCAGAACCTCGGGTATGCCATAACCCACACCTTTCTATACCCCTATGACAGTTTCAAAATCCTTTCATTCAGCGACGGATTACCGTATAACATTCTTAGCGAGGCAAGGATTCTGAGCATAAACAAAAATGTAATAAAAAACTACTGCCCGGGCGTTAAAGACTTAAAACTCGTCTGGGAGATAACGGATAAGACAAAAAGGATCATTTCGGAATTCAGGAAACTGAATTTTCTGGGAAGAGACGAGCTGCTCACTGCACAACATGAAGGGCATGAATTCTCACTGTATGTCCTTACGATAGAGAGCAGGAATATAGAACGGTTCAAGCAGGAAACGGACAGAATATCCTTACAGTAGGGGGTATGATATTGTGGTTGAATTAAAAGATATGCAGGTAGTCGTTTTATTGGGCGGTCTGGGCACAAGGCTTAAAAGTGTTGAATCTGTCATGCCAAAACCCTTGACTGATGTACACGGCAAGCCATTTTTCAGTTATCAGCTTGAGCTTTTAAAATGGCACGGCTTCAGGGATTTTGTTTTTTGCGCAGGCTATAAGGGCAATATGATAAAAGACTACTTCAAAGACGTGGCAGCACTCAACATAAACATACGGTATTCCTTCGACTCAGATAAAACTCCCTACAATGGGGAGAAACTCCTTGGGACAGGAGGCGCTTTAAGAAAAGCCCTCCCGCTTCTCAGGGAGGATTTCATGGTAATATACGGGGATTCATATATGGACATAAACTACCAGGAAATTGTCCTGGCATATTTCAGGAAAAACCCGGATGGGAAAAGGAAAGGTTTGATGACCGTTTTTGAAAACAATGGCCGTTTTGACAAAAGCAATATTATTTTCAAAAACAATCAACTCATTAAATACGATAAAAAAAACCCCCTGCCGGAAATGCATCATATTGACTATGGTGTCTCCGTATTAAACAGTACTGTCGTTGAAAACATACCTGAAAACCGCTTCTCAGACCTGGCGGACGTATACTCAAAACTCACGGATGACAGGCTTATGTCGGGATTTGAAGTAAAAAACAGGTTCTATGAGATAGGTACTCCGTCATCATTGAATGAATTCAAAAAATATATACATGACAGGCTTTATACCTTAAAACCCGCCGTTTTTCTTGACAGGGACGGCACCCTGAATGAGATAGTATACAACGATGATACGGAACTCCTCGATTCCCCTTTAAGCCCCCAACAATTCAAGCTGCTGCCCAATGCGATGGAAGCCTTAAAAAAGCTGAAAGCAATGGGCTACCTGCTCATTGTTGTCACAAACCAGCCCGCTGCCGCAAAAGGTAAGGTAACACTGGACAGGCTTTATGAAATCAATGACTTTTTTTTGGACATTTTACGGCAAAACGGCATAGTAATCGATGAACTGCTTATGTGCCCGCATCATCCGGATTTCAACGAGAGGTGTGAATTCGGTTTCCTGAACAGGGACTGTGAATGCAGAAAACCCAGGCCTGGGCTTTTATTAAAAGCATTTGAAAAATTCAACATAGACATACCGAATTCATATATGGCAGGTGATTCACATGTTGATATCCTCGCGGCACACAAAGCAGGTGTCAGGAGTGTATTCATTGGCAGGTACAAATGTGATATATGCCAGCTGCTTGGTGATATCAAGCCTTCATATGTTTTCAAAAACCTGTATGAATTTGCTTTATACCTTGAAAATACCTTCTAATTTCAATAAGGAAATGGAGGAAATGTCATGAAAAAACTAAATCTTAAAGATTTAAAAATAAAAATATTTTCCGATGGTGCAAACATTGAGGATTTTAAATCTCTTGTAAGTATTCCGTATATTAAAGGTTTCACTACCAATCCCTCACTGATGAGAAAAGCAGGAGTCACGGATTATGAAAAATTCATACGTGAGGTTCTTCCTGTTGTGGGTAACAAGCCTGTTTCATTTGAAGTCATAAGCGACGACTTCGCGGAAATGAAGAAGCAGGCACTCAAACTGTCCGGATACGGCGGAAATATATATGTCAAGATCCCCATAATGAACACAAAAGGCGAATCTTCCCTGCCGCTTGTCGCAGACCTGGTCAGGGAAGGCATACGGCTGAACATCACGGCTATATTGACCGTCAATCAGGTAAAAGAACTGTCAAAGGTTCTTATACACAAGCTTCCCATAATTGTATCCGTTTTTGCCGGCCGTATCGCCGATACGGGTATTGACCCGTTTCCCGTAATGCAAAAATGCCTCGGCATCCTCAAAGGCTTTAAAAATGTGGAACTGCTGTGGGCAAGCCCGAGAGAGCTCTTGAATATCATACAGGCGGAAGAGGCGGGATGCCATATAATTACAATACTGCCCGTTATCCTTAAAAAACTAAAGTATTTAGGTTATGACCATCACAGTTTTTCCCTGGATACTGTAAAAATGTTTTATGATGACGCGGTATCATCAGGGCTGCTGCTTTGAGAGCAAACAATAAAAAAGGAGGCTATTCCATGATAAGAGACTATATTGACAGCTACCTGAATGAAACAGGGATGATAATTGAGAAAATAAACAGGAAGGTTATTGAGGCAGCCATTGGACTTTTAAAAAAAGCAAGGGAAAACGGCGGCAGGCTTTTTATCCTGGGTGTGGGCGGTTCGGCCGCAAATGCATCCCATGCGGTAAATGATTTCAGGAAAATCTCCGGTATCGAAACCTATGCCCCGACCGACAATGTATCTGAGCTTACAGCGTGGACAAATGACAACGGCTTCGAATATACATTCATCAACTGGCTTAAAACTTCAAAATTAAGCGGCAGGGATGCCCTAATGGTCTTCTCCGTCGGTGGGGGTTCTGAAACCACCTCAAAAAACATCGTACTTGCCATGCAATATGCAAGGGGCATAGGGGCAGGGATTGTATCCATTGTGAGCAGAAGCGGCGGTGAAGCTCTTAAATTGTCCGATGCCTGCATAATGGTGCCGGTTGTATCCGAAGAACGGATCACTCCGCATGCCGAAGGATGGCAGGCAATAATATGGCACCTTATAGTCAACGCAATAAAGTAAACGCTATGGGAAAAAACAGGTTTATGGCATTAAGAAGTTAAGGCAAAAAGCAGGTTACAGGCAGTAAAAAAAGAAAGCGTCAGGAGGAGATAACAAAACATGATAAACTATTTTATTGTCGGCGGTGCGGGGTTTATCGGAAGCCATCTTGCAAATACAATTATCGCGCAGGATGAAAATACCGGCGTAATAATATATGACAATTTTTCATCGGGAAGAAGGTGGCACTTCGATGAAATAAAAAACAACAGCAGGTTCGGTATAATCGATGGTGACGCAAAAGACGGGGATTTATTGACAAGGTCCATGGATGGGACGGATGTCGTATACCATTTCGCGTCAAACCCTGATATAGCAAAAGCTGTTACTGAACCGGACATAGATTTCCGGGAGGGTACATATCTGACGAACAACGTGCTTGAAGCAGTCAGGGTGAACGGTGTAAAAAAGCTTTTTTATTCTTCCGGGAGCGGCGTATACGGCGATACGGGATATCTTGAGGTTAATGAGGATTATTCGCCGATGCTGCCCATTTCAACCTATGGAGCAAGCAAGCTTGCTTGCGAAGCTTTAATCTGTTCATACTGCCATATGTTTGAAATCAATGCCGCGGCTTTCAGGTTCGCCAACGTGGTAGGCCCTCATCAGACACACGGTGTAGGCTATGATTTTATAAGGAAGCTTCTGAAAAATCCGGATGAGTTGTCAATAATGGGAGACGGGACGCAGAGCAAATCGTACATACATGTTTCCGACGTGATAAGGGCGATGAGGCTGGTCGAAAGAAAGGCCCCAAAGGGTTTTTCCTGTTATAATGTGGCTACCACCGATTATCTGGCCGTATCGGAAATAGCCGATATTGCCGTTGACGTGCTGGGACTGAAGGATGTAAAATACAGCTACACCGGCGGAAGCAGGGGATGGAAGGGCGACGTCCCAATTGTAAGGCTGAATTCAAAAAGGATAAGGGACTATACGGGATGGGAAAACCTTTTAACCAGCAGGGAAGCGATATATGAGTCGTTGAGGTCGATATATGAAGATGTTAGGAAAAGGGGGCCAATATGATAATATCCAGAGCACCGGTAAGGCTTTCAATGGGGGGCGGAGGCACAGACCTTCCTTCATACTATGAACAGTTCGGAGGCTTTCTGTTGGCTGCAGCCATCAACAAATATATCTACATCATGGCCAATATGAGGCATGACGACACTATACGGCTTTCCTACTCAAAAACAGAGATTACCGATAGTGTTGAAAAGATTGAACATAAAATATTCAGGGAAGCTATGAAATTAACCGGCGTAGATAAAAAAATTGAACTTGTTTCGGTGGCGGATGTAACTTCGCAGTGCGGCCTTGGAACTTCATCAGCTTTTACCGTAGCACTCCTAAATGTCCTGTATGCATACAGGAAGAGATATGTGAGCCTTTATGAACTGGCCGAAGCTGCCTGCAGCATAGAAATTGGAATTCTTCACGAACCGATAGGGAAACAGGACCAGTATTCATCCTCTTTTGGCGGTTTTAACGCTTATACGTTCAATAAGGATGGAAGTGTTGCCGTTGAACCGGTACATATAAAAGAGGAAAAAATGATGAAACTGCAGAATAATATAATGCTGTTCAATTTGAAAATTGAACGGCCTGCCTCCATGGTACTGGTTGAACAGAATAAAAAAAGCAGGGAAGGCGATAAGGCAACGCTTGAGAGACTGCATAAAATAAAGGAAATAGGGCTTTATACAAGAAAGGTACTTGAAAACGGAGATATTGATGAATTTGGGGAAATACTTCATGAACACTGGCTCGTCAAGAAAAGTCTTTCGGATAAAGTATCCAGCCCCTTTATTGACGAAGCTTACGAAACAGCAGTCAAAAACGGTGCTGTCGGGGGAAAAGTTGTCGGTGCCGGCGGTGGGGGATTTTTACTCCTGTATTGCCCAGGAGATAAAACTTCTCTGGTCGCGGAAATGGCTAAAATGGGGTTAAGCCCCATGTGGTTTTCCTTCGAGCATGAAGGAGCTAAAATTGTTTTCCATGGGTAGTAAATAAACGGGTTGAAAGAATGGAGTGATATAATTGATTTATCTGCACGAGCAAAGGTATGAATACATGGAGGAAATAAACGAAGGTATACTCAGGCAAATACCCGTAAACAAAGCCTCACCAAAACCCGTGGCACTGGATATCGGCTGCGGGTCAGGTGCTCTTTCCGAAGCAGTACGCAAAAAGGGGTACACCGTATGGGGGATAGAAACAAATACCGATGCAGCACAAAAAGCAGCCGGGAGAATTGACAGGGTTATAAAAGCAGACTGTACGGATTTTGAGTCAATAAAAAAAGAACTGGCCGGCAGCAGTTTTGATATTATAATATTTTCGGATGTCCTTGAACATCTTTATGACCCCTTCTATGTATTGAAGGAGTATTCCCGATTTCTAAGGCAGGGCGGGCGGCTTCTCATTTCCGTTCCCAATATGGCAGTCTGGACAGTCAGGCTGAACCTCCTGTTCGGCAGATTCAAATATGCGAATACGGGTATAATGGATAGAACTCATATAAGATTTTTCACCTTTAAGTCGGCCAGACAGCTTGTAAATGCAGCAGGATACGCCATCACAAAAACGGACTACACCCCTTTTCTGATACGTTCGATGCTGCCTGTTATAAAAAACATATATAAAAAACATGAAAACAACAGTGACAATACCAATCGGCCCGGCAGGCGTTCCATAATTGATTCTCCTTTATACAAAAAATACATGAGGTACGTCTACCCGCTGGAATACTGTTTTTTGTATCCGTTAAAAACACTTTTTGCGTTTAGAATAATAATTGCGGGAGTCAAGCTATGATAAGTGTTGTAATGATAACAATGAATGAAGAACAAGCAATACGTACCGTTGTCGGAGATATTAAAAAATACGCGCCCGGTTGTGAAATCCTGATAGTCGATTCAAGCACCGACAGGACACCGGAAATTGCAGAATCCCTTGGTGTAAAGGTAATACGGCAATATCCTCCAAAAGGGTACGGCCCTGCCATGGACCTGGCTTTAAGATCCGCATCGGGTGACGCAATAGTAACGATGGACTGTGACAACACCTATCCGGCGGACATGATACCCGTTCTGGCAGGGTATATCCTTGAAGGCGGTTACGATATCGCAGACGGTTCAAGACTGAAATCAAAGCCTGAAGCTATGCCGCTTGCCAATTACATTGCCAATGCAGGTTTTGCGCTTATTGCGTCAATACTGTTTTTCAGGAGAATAACCGATCTGCACAGCGGAATGAGGGCATACAGAAGATCCATGCTGAACAGCCTCAAATATAATCCCG
>CAZANH010000226.1:0-1573 GCA_964486515.1 uncultured Eubacteriales bacterium | reverse complement strand
TTTATCAATATCCTATCTTTTTATTATCCAAAAGTTGTTTTTTCATCCATTCATTTTTTACCATACCATCGTCATTTGATTTCAGTATCAAGTAGAGTTTTTTTCTCAATTTTGAAATAACTGAAAAATATTTTTCTTCATTAATCAGGTTATTTAATTCATCAGGATCAATCTCCATATCATAAAGTTCATCAACGTCAGTTGTATTCCATATGTATTTCCATTTATCATTTTTTATCATACGCTGAGTATACAAACCGAACTGTTGCCCATTATATGTTGAAACTATTTCATTTCGCCAGTCAGGTGTATCTTCACCCTTTAATAAAGGAAGGAGTGACTGTCCATGGAAGAAATCCTTTGGCTCGATACCAACAGCTTCCAGCAGTGTAGGCTGTATGTCAAGAAAATTGTACACATATTTACTACAGACAGAGCCTGCTTTGATTGTGCCCGGCCATTTTATTATAAAAGGAACCCTGACCACATCCTCATAAAGGATATAGTGTTTATCCATCATCTTATGCCCTCCACACATATCACCATGGTCTGTAGTATAAATAACTATTGTATCCTCTTCAAGGAAAAGTTCATTAAGTTTGTCAAGCACCATTCCTATAGCATCATCCATCTGGCTTATTATACCGTAATATCTTGCTACTATCGGTGCCCAGTCTTCCCATGTATAATTCTCCACACCCCAATTTAGAAGCTGCTGCTTTTGTATATACGGTTTTTTGTTGAATTCATCTGCAAAACTTCTCCACTGTGGTATCTTCTCAGAGTCATACATTTGTGAAAAAGGATTTGATGGCCTACATGGAAGATGCGGGTCTGAAAAGTCCAATCTTATATGCCACGGTTTTCCCTTGTACTTATTAATCAATTTAATAGCACTTTCAGCCATCCAGTGTGTTCTCGAATGCCTGAGAGGCACAGGGTCTTCCTCTCCAAACCATCCGTTGTCAAATCTTATATGAGAATAATTTTCTTTTCTGAACCTGCTGTAATCACTTTCTGACACATATTCATCAAACCCATAATTTGTAGGATTATATTCTGGATTAACATGCCACTTGCCTACATATCCCTCTTGGTAACCAAGTTCCTTTATTTCTTTTGTCCATGTGTACTCATCAGGTTCCAGTGCCGGTATTTGAAGGCATGAATGGTAATTCCAAAGCCCGCCGAAGGTTTCAGGCCTTCTACCATTCAAAAGTGCCTGCCTTGCAGGGCTACAAAGAGGTATGGGTGTATATGCCTTTTCAAACCACATACCCTCGGATGCCAGTTTGTCAAGATTTGGTGTCTTTACAGGGTAATCGTTGCTTCTTCCCACACAATCATATCTGTGCTGATCTGATACTATCATTAAAATATTTGGTGTTTTGTTCATTATTTTACCCCCTTGTATAATACCCAAAATCTGCGTATGAAATATTTACACAGATTTTATTCCAAATTCATCCATAATGCTGTTGAATTTTATGATGAATCTGTAAATCCATATTCAAATTCTACCATTTTTCTCACCGCCTTTCAAGGAAAATTTGATTTTTATTTTTTCACCATT
>CAZANH010000225.1:0-4947 GCA_964486515.1 uncultured Eubacteriales bacterium | reverse complement strand
ATTTGATTTCAGGCAGGGGTTCAACAGCGAAATAAATCATTTTATTGACTCCATCCGCGGAAAGGTACAATGTATTTCGCCCGGAGAGGACGGGATAACAATAATGCAGATACTGGATGCAATATACGAGTCTTCCCGTACGGGAGAGATGATAAAAATAAAATGACAGTATATGGAGTCTTCTGACGTAACCAATGAAATACAATAATATAGGGAGGTTTTATATATGCAAAAGTTCAAAATAGGAATAATGTCCGACAGTTTCAGGCTTGAATTGAAACAGGGTATCAGGAAGGCAGCTGAAGTTGGAGCGGAAGGCATCCAGATTTATGCCGTAAGTGGTGAAATGGACCCGGAAAACCTTGATGCAGCATCCAGGAAGGACCTTTTGAAATATATCAGGGACTGCGGCCTTAAGGTATCTGCATTATGCGGTGATCTGGGGGGACACGGTTTTTCCGAACCTAGGGAAAACGAATGGAAGATTGAAAAATCAAAAAAGATAATGGAACTTGCAGTAGAACTGGATACAACCGTTGTAACAACTCACATAGGAGTTGTGCCAAATGATGAAGATTCGGCAAAGTACAAGACTATGCTTGATGCCTGCGCAGAACTAGCTGCTTATGGAGACAGGCTTGGAGCCTATTTTGCCATTGAGACGGGGCCGGAAAATACTCAAAGGCTGAAAAACTTTTTGGATAAACTTGGGAGCAGCGGAGTCAGTGTCAATTATGACCCTGCAAACCTTGCGATGGTAGCCGGTGATGACCCTGTACAGGGGGTTTATTCTCTTGGGAAATATATTGTACATACCCATGCAAAAGATGGCATAATGAAGAAAAAGGGGGATCCCGAAAAAATATATGGTGCATTTGCAGATGGGAACCCTGATGGCCTTAATTTTGATGATTTTTTTATTGAAACTCCCCTGGGGGAAGGCTCGGTTGATTTTACCAGATACCTTAAAGCCCTGGAAGAAACAGGCTACAGCGGATACCTTACAATTGAGAGAGAGGTAGGAGACTCTCCTGAAAAGGACATCAGGATGGCAATCGAATTCCTGAGAAAATTAATTTGAAAAAATTTTAAATAAGGCTATGGAGGCATTTTTATGATACAAATAGGAGTTAGTTCATACAGCTTTTTCAGGCTTGTAAACGAGGGGAAAATAAAACAGATTGATGTGGTTAAAATGGCAAAGGATATGGGGTTTGATGCTATTGAGTTCTCAACCCTGAATGTACCGGAGGATATATCCCTTAAGTCATTTGCCGGAATGATAAGAGAAGAATGTGAAAGGGTAGGAATTAAAGCCGTAAACTACACAATAGGGGCAGATTTTATAAATGGTTCTGCCGGAGATTGGAAGGCTGAGGCACAACGTTTAAAAGAAGAGGTGGAAGTCGCGGAGATTCTTGGAGTACCGGGTATGAGACATGACGCTTCAATTGGCTTCCCAAAGGGCTATGAAGGTATACCGGGGTTTGATGGGGCATTGAAGATACTGGCTGACGGCTGCAGGATGGTAACTGAGTTTGCGGGTAGCAAGGGAATAAGGACAATGGTGGAAAATCACGGTTTTTTCTGCCAGGACAGTGAGAGATTGGAGAAGCTCGTATATGCGGTAAATCATAAAAATTTCGGCATACTTATAGATATGGGCAACTTCTTATGTGCCGACGAAGACCCTGCAGTAGCAGTAGGAAGGCTGCTTCCCTATGCTTTTCACATTCATGTAAAGGATTTTCATGTAAAGCCCGGGACATGTGCGTCTCCAGGCAAGGGATGGTTCATGAGCAGAGGAGGGAATTACCTTAGGGGCTCCATTATAGGCCATGGCAATGTACCTGTTGTACAATGCCTCAATATTATTAAAAATGCCGGTTATAACGGCGTCATATCAATAGAATTTGAAGGTATGGAAGATCCCTTGACAGGAATTTCAGTAGGGCTTGAGAACCTGAAGAAATATCTGAACATTTGAGGTTGCTTTTATAAATAACCTTTTATGGTTTTCCAGTTTTCAAGTTTTTTACTAAAATTATATGAGGCGTTGGCAGGGCTTGTTGACAAAAGTTTATGGTATATAATACCCTGAGCAGAGCTTTTATTGAATGTGACACCGGAATATCTCGAATTCCCTGTCACATATTTTTTATAAAGCCTTTCAGCCGGTGTACCATTAAAGAAAACACATCTTATGTTTTTATATTCTTTATAAATTCTTAAAAAATCATTTACTACAGGGTTTTTTATATCCGAATCAGAACTGCCTTTTCTGTTGCAAGCCTTTAGGACATCCCACAAAGCTATGTTGTGTTCAAGCAGGAAAGTCTTCCTGTTATCGTAGCTTTCTTCCATTTCCCTGTCAAACAAGGCATATATGACCCTCCAGAAAACATTCTGCCTGTGAGCATAATACTCCTGTTTACGAAGCGATTCAATACCCGGCATCGTACCAAGTATCATTATTTTACATTTTTTATCAATAATAGGTTCAAATGAATATATCATTATACTCAAATAATACTATTACATTTGTCTTTGTCAAGTCAAGATATGTCCTAACTCATTGAAACATGGATGTCATTAGTTTCAACATACTTCATATCGCTGCCTTCGGCTGCAATCAAATTATGCCTTGGCAGCGAGTAGTCAGTATTCAGTAGTCAGTATAAAAAAACAAAAACCTAAAAAACTCAAGCATAAAACATCGCCTACAACACTTGGTATGACTAAGTTTTAAGGTTGGGAAATTTATGAAACTTGTTTTTTATTTCAGTTGAAGGACAATAATATACCGCAGCCTCCGGCCTCAACCAAAAAGTATGCTTACGGCTGCGAGTAGTCAGGAGTCATAATTCAGAATAAGGAAACCTGGCTATGCACTTGACTGATTTGCATACAATATATAGTGTTTAACAAGATTTAAGCGGTAAAACCCTATTCGTAATTGTTGGGTAATACGCAATCGAAGGTTACAGGGTATAAATTGCTGTAAGGGTGTGTATTACGCACTTGCATACGATTTCCACATCCTGTGGGTGATGGGCCAATGGTAACCTCTACATTAATTCTGTTGCGCATTATTCACACACAATATTAACATTATGACAACCGCAATATATAGTGGATACATCAGTAAAGTGCATACCCAGGTTATTTTATTTCATCAAGTTTCAGGTTGTTCCAAAATAATATCCTTAAGGTTTTTAGTATACTGCTTATTATCAGTTATAGAGTTTAATAGTTTTTCATCTGCGGTCCATAATTCACATATACTTTCCTTATTACTGAACAGTTTGGCAACTGCTACAAAAGCAGCATCATATATAGTTGGCAAATCTTCTGTTTTGGATATCTCCCATGCTGTTTCAGATATGGTATCATTTGAAACATATTCAATAGCACCAATATTTAAAAATGAGTCCCAAATTTTATCCGCATTTTCTGCTTCCAATGAATCAAACCTTACTTTTTTTCTCAGAACAGAACCAATTTCAGCCCATGCAAAATCAGGGAGAACTATAGTCTGATCATTCTCAAGGATATTATAGAATAATGTTTCAGCCTTTTTACTAAGTTCTTCGTTTAAAAGAATCTTGATAATTACGCTGCTGTCAAGACATATATATTTATTCATTTTTACCCTCCCTCAATTGCCTGATAATTTGTACCGAATCAGTGGTATCTGTATCTTTTTTCATACTTTTTTTAATCATTGCTATAGTATTAACAGCTGCTTTTGTTCTTTCTTTTTTTTCTTTTTTCTCCATATATTCAATCTTAGCTTTTAAACTTTCGTATTGAGAAGCTTCAACAATATATGCAACAGGTTTAGAACGCTGTAAAATAAGTACGGGGTCCTTTTCATTTATTATTTTGGCAACTATTTTGCTGGCATTTTTCCTTATTTCAGTTATATTTGTTATTTGCATAATCAACACCACCTATAAAGAAGTATATTAAAAGTATACCATATTAAATACACATTTAAAAGTATTGTTTTGAAATATTCCATTCCGTATTCACTTAAAAGACAAGTATCTTGTCACCCGTTCCCTTTTCTATAACCGGACTTGCGGAACCCGTAGCTGTTATACGGATTGAGTAATACTGTCGTATTGCGATTGACGACAACGTAGCAATATCGGAAAATAACCGCTTCAAAAATGGAAAGTTATTATTTTGTCATTCCTAAATATTTTTTACGGTAAAGATAGTATAATAAAGTAAACATTGTTGAATTGAATTCTATAACCGTTATTTTATAAAATAAGTACAGGGTATATTGTAAAAGGCGTTAACTCATCTTTGGCAAATATAATAAAGAAGGGTCGGGTTTACATTACTATGGGAAAAAATATAAAAAGCCTCATTGAAAAAGCAATGGAAACAGGCAAGGGTATATTGCGTTTAGCTCCCTGCTGGGTACCTCGTTCTTTCTGCAGGCCGGGTAAAAGAATAAAACTGCACCCTGATGATTATTACACATACGGACTTGAAAGAGGAGGAATCGATGAAAGGTGGTTTTCATCTGCTACTCATGCTGAAAACGGGCCGGGTACTCCTGAAGATGAAGGATTAAGCTATATCATTGTCGATGATGCCGGTAAGGAAAAAGTCCTTTTGAGGGATGCCATCGAATATTTAAAAGGTGAGATAACAGGTGATGACCTCTGGAACAAATATAGGCGTTGGCCTATGTATTCGAAGTTTTTTGATAATATGGGGCCTTTGCCACACCATATTCATCACAGGGATAAACATGCAGCAAATGTCGGACAGTCCGGTAAACCGGAAATGTATTTCTTTCCCTCCCAGATGAATAACCATGGCGGGGAATTTCCTTTTACATTTTTCGGTTTTAACCCGGGTACTAAAAAATCACAGGTAAAAGTTGCTTTAGAGAATTTTGCAAAAGGAGATAACAAACTTCTGGAT